>JAJAZH010000125.1 GCA_026785815.1 Ramlibacter sp.
AAGGGGCGTAAATGCGGGGATGGGGGCGTCTGTTTGGGCGGGCGGTCGGGTGGTATTCGGTGGGGATACCGTTGCCGTCGTGGTCGCCATAGGGGCCGCGACGTTGCGAGTCGTAGCCGTGACGGTGCCCACCGCGGTTGCCCTCGTACCGGCTGTGGCCGTAGTAACCCTGGTACCGGCTGTGGCCGTAGTAACCATTCTGCGGCGCATAGACGTTCTGCGGCGCATACACTGGTTGTGGCTGCGAGTAGACGGGCGCCGGAGCCACGTAAACGTGCCGGGGCTGGACATAGACCGGCTGCGGCTGCATATAGCCCGGGTGTCCGTAATAGCCGGGGGTCGGCTGCGAACCGATGGAAAAGTAGAGGTCGCTTTGCGCATGCACCGCCGAGGTGGCACCGAAAGCCGCCAGGGCGAGGGCAGTGACTGCGAGCAATCGGGTCCGAATGAAACGCTTCATGAAAAGCTCCTTAAGGCTTGAGCCCTCATCCTGCGCTCGGGTAGCTGAATGGATGCTGAACAGATCCGACATGGTCAAAGGTGCGCTGGTTCGTCACTCAGGAAGTCGCTCGCGGCGCTTGCTGAAACGCAGCACCCCATCCCCCAGAGGTGAAAACCGCAGCGACAGCAGGTCCCGCAGATAGTTCTGGTACATCCGCCATGGCGGGCGGGCGCCCTGCCGTGGCAGCATGCCGACCGCGCGCTGCACGTAACCAGAGCTGAGATTCAGCATAGGCTGGGTGGAGGCCAGCGCATCGGCATCGGCGACCGGCACGCAGGCGTCAAAGCCGCGAGCCTGCATGTGATTGATCAGCCGGCAGACATAACGCGCCGCCAGTTCGCACTTCAAGGTCCAGGAAGCATTGGTGTAGCCGGTGGCCACCGCCAGGTTCGGCACGCCGCTGTACATGACGCCCCGGTAGACCAGCAACTGCGAGCCGTCGACCGGCCGGCCGTCGACGCGGATCTGCGCGCCGCCCATCAGCTTGAGGGTCAGGCCGGTCGCGCTGACGACGATGTCGGCCGGCAGTTCGGCGCCCGATGCCAGCCGGATGCCGCCGGGCATGAAGCGCTCGACGGTGTCGGTGACGATCGACGCCTTGCCCGCGCGCAGTGCATTGAAGATGTCGGCATCGGGCGCGATGCACAAACGCTGGTCCCACGGGTTGTAGCTCGGCGACAAGTGCCGGTCAACGTCGAAGGTCGGCCCCAGCAGTTTCTGCGCGGCTTCAAGCAACAGCGCGCGGGCGCGCTCAGGCCAGCGGCGAGAGTATTGGAAAAACGCCGCCGCCAGCAGGATGTTCTTCCAGCGCACCAGCCGGTACGACAGCTTGCGCGGCAGCACCCGGCGCAGCGCCGCGCCGATGCGGTCGCGCCCCGGCAGCGCGACGATGTAGCTGGGCGAGCGCTGCAGCAGCGTCACGTGGGCCGCCTTCGCGGCCAGCTCGGGCACCAGCGTCACGGCGGTGGCGCCACTGCCGATGATGACCACCTGGCGGTTGGCGCAGTCCAGATCGGCGGGCCAGTGCTGCGGATGGACGATGCGGCCGGCGAAGGCATCACGGCCGGGCCAGTCCGGCTGATGGCCCTGCTCGTAGTCGTAATAGCCGCTGCAGAAAAACAGGAAGCGGCAGGTCAGGTGCAGCGCACCGGATTCTCCGGCGTTGCAGCTGACGGTCCAGCGCGCCTGCGTCGAATCCCACTCCGCGGCTTCGCAACGATGCCCGAAGCGGATGTGCCGGTCGATGCCTTCCTCGCGCGCAGTCTCGGCAACGTACTCGCGGATCGCCGGCCCCGGCGCAAACGACGCATCGCTCTGCCACGGACGGAAGCTGTAGCCCAAGGTGGACATGTCGGAGTCGGACCGCACGCCCGGATAACGAAACAGGTCCCAGGTGCCGCCGATCGCCTGCCGTCCTTCCAGGATCACGTAGCTGAGACCGGGACACAGCGTCTGCAGGTAGTGGCCCGCCGCGATACCTGAGAGGCCGGCGCCGATCACGATCACGTCGAACGAGGTGGGGCCTGCTCCTTCGTTGGTGGTGGCGGCGCCCGGGTCCACGGTCAGCCCAGGTCGACCGCCAGCAGCTGCATCACCCGCCCGCTGGTCGCGCTCAGGTGCGGTTGCTGGCGTGGATGGAGCGCCGGCTCGACCGGGAGGTCACGGAGATGGAGAGGTGTGAGCATCGGGGGGCGACAGTTTGGCTCCGCGCATTCTGCGCCGGCAGCCTCGAAGGTGGCGCGCGCCTACGGTGAAGTAGGTGCTGCCTGACAGCGCAATAGTCGTGCCAGCGGTTAGAACAAAAAGGTGGACCACGCTGTGTGGCTGTCACTTACCGAAAGGAATGCGCAATGTCATCCAACAAGAGCCCGGCCAATCAAAGTCGTGACGATGGAAGCAAGCAGGGCAACGAGCAGAATTCCGAGAAGCAGGGCTCCACCCAGGTGGACCAGGCCAACAAGCAGCAAAGCGGTCAGGGCGGACAACAAGGCCAGGCCGGGAAAGAGGACGGCAAGCAACGCAGCGGCTCGACATCGGGCGGCGGCAAGTCCTGATCGGTCGGGGCAGGCCAACGGGAGCGGGCGTTGGGGCGAAGTTCGATGGCGCCAGCAACGCCCTGACGCAGCCGGCCCGATTCGACGCCGGCGTCGATGC
>JAJAZH010000126.1 GCA_026785815.1 Ramlibacter sp.
ATCCAGCAGCTGCGGGCCGACAGCCGCGTGGCGCGCAGCGCCCGCGTGGTGGGCCACAAGATCGGCCTGACCTCGCGCGCCATGCAGATGGCGTCGAAGATGACCGAGCCCGATTACGGCGTGCTGCTCGACGACATGCTGTATGCCGACGGCGCGCGCATACCGGCGAAGAACTTCCACGCGCCGCGGCTTGAAGTGGAGCTGGCGTTCGTGCTGGGCAAGCCGCTGGGCGGCGCGCACGTGACGATCTACGACGTGCTGGACGCCACCAGCTACGTGACGCCGGCGCTGGAGATCATCGACTACCGCACCGAGGTCCCCCCGGGTTGTCTTGCGATGTAGTCGCCGATCTCCTCCAGGTCCTGCTCTGCCAGCGGCGTGAGGAGCAGCCGCATCACCGGCTTTTGCGCTTGGCCTGCTGGGCGTACTTTCCTTGCAGCCGATCAAACGCAGCTTCAGCGGGGCGAGCGGGACCACTGGCCCGACCGGCAGCGATGTCGGTGCGCAGCGCTTGCAACTGCATGGCTTGCTGCAGCTCGCTGTCTTCCAGCAACCGCAGGCCGGCGCGCACCACTTCGCTCACGTTGTTGTACCGCCCGCTGCCGACCTGCTCGCGCACGAACGACTCGAAGTGAGGGCTCAGAGCTACGCTGGTGGGCATCAGGTTCTCCTGACAGTTAATGCTACCCGGCCGGTCGCGGGCCCAGCGGCGCAGCCCAGCCGGCCCAGGCCTTGGGCAGCGGCGGCGCGTAGTCGCCGTGCCGGCTGGTGGTCAGGCCCAGCCCCACCAGCGCCTCGGCCAGCTTCACGGCGGCGCCGACCCCGTCGATCACCGGCACCCCCAGCCGCTGCTGCAGCGTGCGGCACAGCCCGGTCATGCCGCCGCAGCCCAGCACGATGGCGCCGCTGCGGTCGCGCGCCAGCGCCTGCCGCGCCACCGCCTCGATCCGGTCCGCCGCAGCTGCGCCGTCGTCCTCCAGCGCCAGCACCGGCAGGTCGGTCGCGTGGATGCCGCGGCAGCTGCGTTCGAACCCGTAGCGTTGCACCAGTCGTTCGGCGATGAGGCAGGTGCGCGCCAGCGTGGTCACCACGCTGAAACCGGTGGCCACGAACGAGGCGGCATGGAAGGCGGCTTCGGCGATGCCCAGCACCGGCGCGGCCGTCAGCTCACGGGCGGCGTCCAGCCCCGGGTCGCCGAAGCAGGCGATCACCACCGCGTCGAAGCCCTCGCCCTGCGCCAGCCGCACCTGCTCGGCGACGCCGGCGGCGCCGAAAGCTTCGTCGAAATGGCCCTCGATCGACGCTGGACCGAAGCTCGGTTGCCGGCCGGTCACCACGGTGCCCGGCGCCGCCAGCGCCTGCGCCGATTCGGTCATCGCCCGGGTCATGGCGCCGGAGGTGTTGGGATTCACGAGCAGTAACTTCATGGTTCGTACCGAGTTGTTTCCGGGCATTTTGCATATAAAAGGAAGACTGGACGGCAGGGCCCGCCCCCATCCGGGGCGCCGCGGGCGATGACTGGCACGTCCATTGCATGTGCCTCATTCCGATGCCGGCGCGCCCGCCCCGCTTCACAGGCTGTCCAACCCACCGTCGAGGAGTCCCGATGTATCGCTTTTCCACCCCCCGTCGCAGGCCGGCGCTTGCCCGCGCCCTGATCACCAGCACCTGTGCTGCTGTCCTGGGCCTGGCCGCCGGCACCGCCCACGCCCAGGAGAAGGTCCTGCGCATCGCCATGACCGCCGCCGACATCCCGCGCACGCTCGGCCAGCCCGACCAGGGCTTCGAGGGCAACCGCTTCACCGGCATCCCGATGTACGACGCGCTCACGCACTGGGACCTGTCCAAGGCCGACGCGCCCAGCGTGCTGGTGCCGGGCCTGGCCCTGTCCTGGGCGGTCGACGCCAAGGACCGGACCAAGTGGGTGTTCAAGCTGCGCCCGGACGTCAAGTTCCATGACGGCAGCACCTTCAATGCCGACGCCGTGGTCTGGAACGTGCGCAAGGTGCTGGACAAGGATGCGCCGCATTTCGACGCCAGCCAGGTCGGCGTGACCGCCTCGCGCATGCCCACGCTGCGCAGTGCCCGCAAGATCGACGACCTGTCGGTCGAACTGACGACCAGCGAGCCCGACGCCTTCCTCCCGCTGAACCTGACCAACCTGTTCATGGCCAGCCCGGCCCACTGGCAGAAGAAGTTCGATGCCGCCGCGGGCGCCACGCCGACCGACAAGAGCCGCGCGGCCTGGACCGCGTTCGCCGCCGACGCCTCCGGCACCGGCCCGTTCCGGATGACCCGCTTCGTCTCGCGCGAGCGGCTCGAAGTCGTCGCCAACAAGGGCTACTGGGATCCCAAGCGCACGCCCAAGATCGACCGCGTGGTGATGCTGCCGATGCCCGAAGCGAACGCCCGTACCGCTGCCTTGCTGTCAGGCCAGGGCGACTGGATCGAGGCGCCGGCGCCCGACGCCATGCCCAGCATCCAGGCGCGCGGCCACAAGATCTACTTCAACCAGCAGCCGCACGTCTGGCCCTGGCAGCTCAGCTTCGCGGAGGGCTCGCCGTGGCTGGACAAGCGCGTGCGCCAGGCCGCCAACCTGTGCGTGGACCGCACCGGCGTGCTCAAGCTCCTGGGCGGCATGATGGGCGTGCCCAAGGGGACCGTGCCGCCGGGCCACCCGTGGTGGGGCAACCCCAAGTTCGACATCAAGTTCGACCCCGAGGCCGGCAAGAAGCTCATGGCCGAGGCCGGCCACTCGCCGGCCAAGCCGCTGAAGGTCAAGGTCCAGATCAGCGCCAGCGGCTCCGGCCAGATGCAGCCGCTGCCGATGAACGAATTCGTGCAGCAGAGCCTGAAGCAGTGCGGCTTCGACGTCCAGTTCGACGTGATCGAATGGAACACTCTGTTCACCAACTGGCGCAAGGGCGCCAAAGACCCCTCGGCCAATGGCTCCAACGCGATCAACGTGAGCTTCGCCGCGATGGACCCGTTCTTCGCGATGGTGCGCTTCACCAGCACCAAGGCGTTCCCGCCGGTGTCCAACAACTGGGGCTACTTCGGCAACCCCGAGTTCGACAAGCTGATCGCCGACGCGCGTACCAGCTTCGACGACAAGGCCCGCGACGCCGCCCTGGCCAAGCTGCATGCGCGCATCGTCGAGGAGGCGCCGTTCGTCTGGATCGCCCACGACGTCGGCCCGCGCGCCATGACCGCCCGGGTCAAGAACGTGGTGCAGCCGCGCAGCTGGTTCATCGACATCGCCACGATGACGATGGAATGACCGCGGTGCAGCAACGGCAGCGCAACGACTGACCGATGTTCTCGCTCCTGCTGCGCCGCCTGTTCTACACCCTGCCGATCATGGCCGGGGTGGCGCTGGTGTGCTTCGCGCTGGTGCACCTGGCGCCGGGCGACCCGCTGATCTCGATCCTGCCACCCGATGCCTCGGGCGAGATGCAGGAGCAGTTGCGCAAGATCTATGGCTTCGACCGCAGCTACCCAGAGCAGTTCGCCAGCTGGGTCTGGCGCGCGGTGCAGGGCGACCTGGGCACCAGCATCGCCAGCGGCCGGCCGGTGGCCGACGAGGTGATCAAGGCGGTCGGCAACTCGCTGCGGCTGGCGGTGTTCGCGACGCTGTTGGGCTTCGCGTTCGGCGCGCTGTTCGGTTTCGTGGCCGGCTATTTCCAGAACTCCTGGGTCGACAAGGCTGCCTCGCTGCTGGCGGTGCTGGGCGTGAGCGTGCCGCACTACTGGCTGGGCATGGTGCTGGTGATCGTGTTCGCGGTGCTGCTGCCCTGGCTGCCGCCCAGCGGTGCCGGGCCGGGTGGCTCGGCCGACTGGCGCTGGAACTGGGAGCACATGCGCCACCTGGTGCTGCCGGCGGTGACCATGAGTGTGATCCCGATGGGCATCGTGGCGCGCACTGTGCGGGCGCTGGTGGCCGACATCCTGGCGCAGGAGTTCATCGTCGGCCTGCGCGCCAAGGGCCTCACCGACCTGGGCATCTTCCTTCACGTGGTCAAGAACTCGGCGCCGACGGCGCTGGCGGTGATGGGCCTGCAGCTGGGCTACCTGCTGGGCGGCAGCATCCTGATCGAAACTGTATTCTCCTGGCCGGGCGCCGGCTTCCTGCTCAACAGCGCGATCTTCCAGCGCGACCTGCCGCTGTTGCAGGGAACCATCCTGGTGCTGGCGATGTTCTTCGTGCTGCTGAACCTGGTGGTCGACGTGGTGCAGGGCCTGC
>JAJAZH010000127.1 GCA_026785815.1 Ramlibacter sp.
GAGATGAACACTGACGCAGCCTGGTACTACGCCGATCCGAAGCCCGAAGCCGAGGAGATCAAGGGCCGGGTGGCGTTCTGGAAAGGCGTGAAGATCGAGCCCTGAGGCATGAATTTCGCGCCGCCTTTCACCGAGCCGGGCCGCTTGCAGGAACAGCTGCGATCCCGCGGCTACGCAGTGCTGACCGCGTCCGCGGTGGCTGAACTTGCCGGCCTGCATCTGCCAGCGCTGGGTGCCTTGCTGGCCGGCTGGAACGATTTACCGCCCGACGGCTACCTGAAAGATGGCGGCCGCTACCGGCGTCGGCGTCACTCCTGCCTGGTCGCGGACCAGGGCGAACTGTCGCCAGTGCCGCACCGGGCCCACTGGCAACCGGTCGAGTACAACGCGCTGCACGGCGGCATGCAGCGCTGGTTCGAACCGATCGCGGCGGCAACTCTGGGAGCGGTGGCCTGGCGGCAGTTGCTGCTGGCGCTGGCCACGATCGCATCGCAGCTCAAGGGCGAGCGGCGCTGGTACGTGGAGGCGCACCAGTTCCGCATCGACACCACCGATGGCATCGGGCGGCCGACACCCGAAGGCGCGCACCGCGACGGCGTCGACCTGGTCGCGGTGTTCATGGTGGCCAGGGACGGCATCAAGGGCGGCGAAACGCGCGTGTTCGAGGCCGACGGCCCGGCCGGCCAGCGGTTCACCCTCACCGAGCCCTGGAGCGTGCTGCTGCTGGACGACGAACGGGTGGTGCACGAGACCACGCCGATCCAGCCGACGGCGCCCGGCGGCCATCGCGACACCCTGGTCGTGACGCTGCGAGGCGACGGCTTCCAGGGCGCCTGAAGTAGTTCAGGCTGCTTGACGGTGCGGCCGGTGGCCGCGAGTGCGGGCTTCAGTCGCGGATGTCGGCGACCGGATTGACGCCGAAGTCCGGCCGCCCGAGAAAAGCCAACACCTTCGCCGCTGCTTCCTGCGGCGAAGCGAGAGAGCCCTTTTCCTTCAGGCCGATGAAGTTGCCGATGTCGGGAAACTGGCTGCTGTCGGCGCCACGGAGCTGCACCTGCATTTCGGTATCGATCACGCCGGGCGCCAGCGCGCAGATCCGGGCGCCGTTGGGCTGGCCGGCCTGTTCCAGCGCCACGCAACGGGTGAAATGGTCCATGCCGGCTTTGGCAGCGCAATAAGCCGCCTGCGACGCCATCGCGCGCCGGCCCAGTCCGGAGGAGATGTTGAGGATCCGGCGCTGCGCTTTCCAGCCCGAGGTCGCGCGCAAGAAGGCGCCCGTCAGCAGCATCGGCGCCTCCAGGTCGACGCGCAGTGCGTTGGCCAGGTCGCCTGCCGCAATCTCACCGAGCGGCGCAATGCGGGGCAGCAGGCCGGCGTTGTTGATCAGCGTGACCGATCCGAGGCTGGCGCCGTCGTGCTTCGCCAGCCAGCGCTCCAGCCGCTGCGCCGCGTTTTCGGACTGGGACAGGTCTTGCTCCCATTGCTCGCAGAAAACCCCGTGGCGGGACGCTTGTTCAGTGAGCGCTTCGTCGGTCTTGCGCGAGATGCACAGCAGGTCGTGGCCGGCTGCGATCAGCTGTTCGGCCATGGCGAGGCCCATGCCGCGCGAGGCGCCGGTGAGAACAGTGAGGTGGCGAGCAGTCATGCGCCATGGTACTCACCCCCGACGCGGCGGGCAGCGGCGCCAGCGGTTTTTCAGGCCGCGACCACGATGGCGAAATTCGCCTGCAGGCCGTCGCTGCCGGCACGGAACGGGACGGTCAAGGCCGCGCGCGCAGGCTCGGGCAGCCGCCGCCAGAGAAAGTCGCGCTCGTTGTTCGGGTCGCCGGCCACGTACAGCTGCGTGGTCAGCAACTCGCGGCTGCCGAGTTTGACCTTCACATGGATGTGCGGCGTGCGGCCGCTGTAAGGCACCGGCCGGATGGTGCGGAAGCGATAGCGGCCGTCGGCGCCGACGCTGACCCGACCGAAGCCCTGGAACGAGGGGTCGGCGCGTCCGCCATCGCCGGGGTGGTGGTAGTGGCCGCCTTCGTCGCATTGCCAGATTTCCACCATTGCGCCCGTCACCGGCTTGCCCGCCAGGTCGGTCACGCTGCCGTCGACCCAGGCCGGCTGGCCGCGGCCGTAGCTGGCGCTGCCGTTGCGCAGCAGGTCGTGATCGGAGTCCGCCGGCATCGAGACCGGATAGAACGGACCTTCGGTCTGCGCCGGTGTCGCCAGCCGTGGGGGCGCGCTCTGGGCACGCGCGTTGCGCCAGATCATGGGTGCGGCGACCAGCGCCGCGGCGAGGGTGCGTCTTCGAAGCAGATGGCGGTCCATGGCGTCTCCGTGAATGTCGGTGTCAGACGCGCGGCGAGGCCGCGAGTTCCGGCTTCGAATCGGAGCAGCCCGTTGTCAGAACGGGACCGGACTCAAAAACTCCAGTGGCTCACCGGTCACGGGATCGGCCAGCTTCAGGCCGCAGGCATGCAGCAACAGGCGCGGCGACGCGGCTGCGACGGCCGGCGGCGCATACAGGAGATCGCCCAGGATCGGGTGGCCCAGTGCCTGCAGGTGGACCCGCAACTGGTGGGTGCGCCCGGTCAGCGGCTCCAGCTCGATCCGGGCGCGGTCCCGCTCCAGCGCCAGCACCCGCCAGCGGGTGATGCTGGCCTTTCCGCCAGCCTGATCGATCACCCGCCGCGGACGGTTCGGCCAGTCGGCGGCAATCGGCAGGTTGATCACGCTCCAGCCGTCCGCGCCGGGCCGGGCTTGCGGCCGGCCGGCCACGACCGCGACATAGCGCTTGGCCACCTCGCGTCGGGCGAAGGCCTGGCTCAGGCTGCGCTGCATCGCCGCTCCGCGCGCCATCAGGATCAGCCCGGAGGTCGCCATGTCGATCCGGTGCACGATGAGCGCCTGCGGATCGAGCGCCTGGGCGCGGGCCGACAGGCAGTCGGCCTTGTCCGCTCCGCGTCCCGGCACGCTGAGCAGGCCCGCCGGCTTGTCGAACACGAGCAGCTGTTGGTCCTGGTACACGACGCTCACCGGCGCCGGTGCGGCGCGTTCCCGCATCGCTGCCTGCATCTCGTCCGGTCGCTGGCATCCAGTCATGAACGCGATCATGCAGCAGGCGATCCCGCGCAGACCGGCAAAAGCCCGAAGGTACACTCGACACCGGGGTTCCAAGTCTGATCCAGGAGAGCGAGCATGCTGTTTGCCAAGTTGCTGCCGCGCGAGGCAAATTTCTTCGAGATGTTCAACCAGCATGCGGAGCGGATCGTCGACGCCGCCCGCGCTTTCTCGCTGCTGGTCGCCAATTACGATGACCCGCTGCTGCGTGAGCAGTACAACCGCGAGGTCGACAACGCCGAACGGTCGGCCGACCGTGTGACCCACGAAGTCAACCGCGCGATCCACAAGACCTTCATCACGCCGATCGACCGCGACCAGATCCATACGCTGATCAACACCATGGACGACGTGGCCGACCTGATCCAGGATTCGGCCGAGACCCTGGCGCTGTACGACGTGCGCCGGGTGAACGAGGAAATCACGCGCCTCACCGACCTCAGCGTGAAGTGCTGCGAGCGGGTCAAGGAAGCGGTGTTCATGCTCGGCAAGCTCGCCGATCCGGCCATGGCCGAGGCGGCGCTCAAGACCTGCGAGGAGATCGACCGGCTCGAATCCGATGCCGACCGGGTGCTGCGCTCGGCCATGAGCCGCCTGTTCCGCGAGGAGCCCGACGTGCGCGAGGTGATCAAGCTCAAGGCGGTTTACGAGCTGCTGGAGACCATCACCGACAAGTGCGAGGACGTCGCGAACGTCATCGAGGGCATCGTCCTCGAGCATTCCTGAATCGCGGGGCCGACCGATGCAAACCGCACAAGCCGCCCTGTGGGTGGTGATCATGCTGGTGGCGCTGGCGCTGCTGTTCGACTTCATGAACGGTTTCCACGACGCGGCGAACTCGATCGCGACAGTCGTTTCCACCGGCGTCCTCAAGCCCGCGACCGCGGTGGCCTTCGCCGCTTTCTTCAACCTGGTGGCGATTTTCGTGTTTCACCTGAGCGTGGCCGCGACGGTCGGCAAGGGCATCGTGCAGCCCGGCGTGGTCGATACCCATGTCGTGTTCGGCGCCTTGATCGGCGCCATCAGCTGGAACCTGCTGACCTGGTACTACGGCATCCCCAGCAGCAGTTCGCATGCGCTGATCGGCGGCATCGTGGGCGCCGTGATCTCCAAGGCCGGCGCGTCGGCGCTGATCGCCGGCGGCGTCTGGAAAACCGTGCTGTTCATCTTCGTTTCGCCCACGCTCGGCTTCCTGCTCGGCTCGCTGATGATGGTCCTGGTCGCCTGGATCTTCCGCCGCGCCCCGCCGTCGCGCGTCGACCGCTGGTTTCGCCGGATGCAGCTGGTTTCAGCTGGCGCCTACAGCCTGGGCCACGGCGGCAACGATGCCCAGAAAACCATCGGCATCATCTGGATGCTGCTGATCGCCACCGGCACCATCTCTGCCGGCGACAAGGCCCCGCCGGGCTGGGTGGTGCTGTCCTGCTACCTGGCGCTGGCCCTGGGCACGCTGTTCGGCGGCTGGCGCATCGTGAGAACGATGGGGCAGCGGATCACCAAGCTCAAGCCGGTCGGCGGTTTCTGTGCCGAGACCGGCGGCGCGATCACCCTGTTCCTCGCCACCGCTTTGGGGATTCCGGTGTCCACCACCCACACCATCACCGGCGCCATCGTCGGCGTCGGTTCGACCCAGCGTGCCAGCGCCGTGCGCTGGGGCGTGGCCAGCAACATCCTGTGGGCCTGGGTTTTCACCATCCCGGCCAGCGCGCTGGTCGCCGCGCTGGCCTATTGGGCGAGCCTGCTGCTGTTCTGACACCGACGCATCGACCGACGCGGCGCGTGTCGGCTTACTGGGAGATCTTGCGGCCTTCTTCGACCTGGTACTCGAAGTAGCGCTGGAAGCTGAACACGATGCTGGCCATCAGCACCCCGGTGCCGACCAGCAACGACACCACCACCGCGGCGATGGTGAACCAGTTGGTCCGGCCAGGGGCCGCGTCCGCGGCGGCGGCCGGATTGAAGCGGGCGTTCCACTTTTCCGGCGTCATCAGGCCGTAGATGATCGCCATCAGCGCGCAGCCGGCGAAGGTGAAACCGAGCAGCGGGATCAGCACCCAGCTCCAGCCGTCGTCGAGGCCGTAGCGCTGCACCCGTTCGATACCGTACAGGCCCAGCGCGGTTGGGATCGGCAGCAGCCAGCCGGGCAGGTCGCCCAGCCCCCGCAGGTAGAAGCGGTGCAGCCCGAGCGGGCCACCCAGCAGGGTCAGCCAGGCGGCCAGTGTTTTATTTTTCATCGGCTTGGCAATTCAGGCGAGGTGCTGTCGCCCAGGCCCAGCGCCTTTTCCATCAGCACCACGTCCAGCCATTTGCCGAATTTCCAGCCGCAGGCCTTGAGCACGCCGACATGGGTGAAGCCGACCGCCTCGTGGACCCGGACCGAGCCCTGGTTGGCCGAGTCGCCGATGACGGCGATCAGCTTGCGCACTCCGGCGGCTTGCGCCTCCCCACCGAGGGCGGCCAGCAACTGCTTGCCGGCGCCGCGGCCGCGTTCGCCGTCGGCCATGTAGATCGAGTCTTCGGCGCAGTAGCGGTAGGCCGGCCGGGGCTTGAACCAGTTGCAGTAGGCAAAGCCCAGGATCTGGCCGTCCTTTTCCGCGACCAGGAACGGAAGTTCCCGGGACAACACGTCGGCGCGCCGGGACGTCATGTCCTCGACGGACGGCGGCGTGGTCTCGAAAGTGCCGGTCCCATTGAGCACGTGGTGCGAGTAGATCGCGGTGATGGCGGGGAGGTCCTGGTCGCTGCTGGCTCGAATGTTCGGCATAAAACCTGAAAAAGATATAATGGAAGGCTTTTCAGCGTGACGGGGTGGAATGGTCCTCGGTCCAGAGACGGAGTGGTTCTCTGTCCCACGGACGGAGTTGCCCTCTGCCTCACGGCGTGCCCCAGGCGCTGGAAGATTTCACTCTCCCACCCGAAGGATAAATCATGGTCGTCATTCGACTCTCCCGTGGCGGCGCCAAGGCCCGTCCGTTCTTCAACATTGTCGTTTCCGACAAGCGCACCCGCCGCGACGGCCGCTTCATCGAGCGCATCGGCTTCTACAACCCGATCGCCAAGGACAACGAAGAAAGCATCCGCATCGTCCAGGACCGCCTGACGTACTGGCGTGGCGTGGGCGCGCAGCCGTCGCCGACGGTCGAGCGCCTGATCAAGCAGGCCGCTTCGGCCAAGCCCGCGGTCGCTGCCGCAGCCGCAGCCGCCTGAGCCTGCGATGAGCGCGCCCGGCCGGCCGGCTCCGGTGCTGCCGTCGGGGCTCGAGCCCGCCGAATTGCCGGCGGATGCGATCGAAGTCGGGCGCATCGCCGATGCCTGGGGCATCAAGGGTTGGTTCAAGGTGCTCTCGCACAGCACCGACCCGGAGGCGCTGTTCTCCTCCCGGCGCTGGTACCTGCAGCCGACCGAACTGGGCGCCAGAACCTTTTCCGGCACCCTGCTGTTGCGGATCCGCGAAGCCAAGGACCACTCGGGCAGCATCGTCGCCACCGCCCACGAGGTGGACGACCGCAACGCCGCCGAGGCGTTGCGTGGAGCCCGTGTCTTCATCCCCCGATCCAGCTTTCCGACGGCTGACACCGACGAGTACTACTGGGTCGACCTGATCGGCCTGTCGGTGGTGAACCGCGAAGGCGTCGAGATGGGCACGGTCAAAGAGTTGCTGTCCGCCGGCCCGCAGACGGTGCTGGTGCTGGACTCCATGTCCGAAGGCAAGCAGGAGGAGCGGATGATTCCCTTCGTCGCAGCTTTCGTCGATGCGGTCGACCTGCCCGGCAAGCGCATCACGGTGGACTGGCAGCCGGATTACTGAGACCGTCGCCGCGCCACCTACAGCTCTCGATATCAGCGCCATGCGATTCGACGTCGTCACCTTGTTCCCCGAGCTGTTCGCGCCGTTCCTGGCGGCGGGAGTGACCCGGCGTGCGTACGAGACGGGGAAGGTCGAGGTCCGGCTGTGGAACCCGCGCGATTTCGCCGACGGCAACTACCGCCGGGTCGACGACCGGCCCTTCGGTGGCGGTCCGGGCATGGTGATGATGGCCGAGCCGCTGGCGCGCGGTCTGCAGGCGATCCGGGCCGAGCGCGGTGACCCATCGACCGGGTCCGGCCCGAACGCGGTGCCGGCGGTCCTGTTTTCACCAGTCGGCGGGCGGCTCGACCACAGCGCCGTGGAACGCTGGTCGGCCAGCCAGGGGGCGGTGCTGATCTGCGGGCGCTACGAAGGCATTGACCAGCGTTTTATCGACGCGCACGTCGACCTCCAGATCAGCCTTGGCGACTTCGTGCTGTCCGGAGGAGAACTCGCCGCCATGGCGCTGCTCGACGCGGTGGCGCGGTTGCAGCCGGGGGTTCTCAACGACCAGGGCAGCCACCAGGCCGACAGCTTCAATCCGGCGCTCGACGGACTGCTCGATTGCCCGCACTACACCCGGCCGGAGGAGTGGGCTGGTCGCCGCGTGCCGGCCGAGCTGATGTCGGGCAACCATGCGCAGATCGAACGCTGGCGCCGCGACCGCCGGCTCGAGCTCACGGCGCTCCACCGGCCGGACTTGATC
>JAJAZH010000128.1 GCA_026785815.1 Ramlibacter sp.
CACGCCAGCACCGCCAGGTGAAACAGCGACCAGAGCGGTCGCAGGGCCGCGGTCTGGGTGCTGAGCCAGCCCAGGCTCTCGACCGCCGTCGCTGCGACCGCGCCCGCGGCCGAGTAGCCGGCCAGGCGGCCGAACTGGAAGCTCCAGACCGAACGGTTCACGTTGACCACGCTCACCACGTTGACCACGCTGACCGCGCCGGCAGCACCGCCACGCGTGATGCCGGCGCACGCCGCCCCGCACATGGCAACGCAGTGCGGCCCGCCGGCCAGGCCCATCAACAGCGCGGTGGCGGCGAGCGTGGTGGACATGACGTTGCGCCGCCGGTCAAAGGATGCGCGAGAACTGCGCGCGGTTGCGGTCGGCCTGCAGGTAGCGGTCGAACACCATCGCCACCGCTCGCACCATGAACCAGCCCTGCGCCGTGACCTGGATGCCGGTGTCGTCCAGCACCACCAGCCCGTGCCCGGCCAGCTCCCGCAATTGCGCCAGCTCGCGGGCGAAGTAGCTGCGGAAGTCCAGCAGCCAGGCCAGCTCGACCGATTCGTACACCACCAGCCCCTGGCACATCAGCGCCATGATCACGGCGCGCCGGGCCAGGTCGTCCCGGCTGAGGGCCAGACCGCGCCCCACCGGCAGGCGAGCGTCGTCGATGGCGTCGCAGTACTCCTCCATGGTCTTGGCGTTCTGGCTGTAACTCGGGCCGATGCGGCCGATCGCCGACACGCCCAGGCCGATCAGGTCGCAATCGGGCTGGGTGCTGTAGCCCTGGAAATTGCGGTGCAGCCGGCCCTGGCGCTTGGCCACCGCCAACGAATCGCCGGGCAAGGCGAAGTGGTCCATGCCGACATCCACATAGCCGGCGCCGACCAGCGCAACGAGCGATTGCGACAGCAGCGCCATCCGGTCCGCGGCCGTCGGCAGCTCGGCCGACGGGATCCGCCGCTGCGCCGTGAAACGCTCCGGCAGGTGCGCGTAGCCATACAGCGCGATCCGGTCGGGCCGTAGCTGCTGCAGCTGCGCCAGCGTGCGCGCAAACGACTCCGGCGTCTGGCGCGGCAGGCCGTAGATCAGGTCGACGTTGATCGAGTCGAAGCCCACGGCGCGTGCCTGCTCCATCAGGGTGCTGACCTGCTGGTACGACTGGACCCGATGGACCGCCTTCTGCACTTGCGGGTCGAAGTCCTGGACGCCGAAGCTGATGCGGTTGAAGCCCAGTTCGGCCAGCGTTGCCAGCCGGCCCCCATCCACCGTGCGGGGATCGACCTCAATCGAATACTCGCCGCCCGGCACCAGCGCGAAGCCGCGCCGCAGCATGGCCATCAGCTCGCGCAGTTCGTCGTCGGACAGGAAGGTCGGCGTGCCGCCGCCCAGGTGCAGCTGGGTCACGACCTGCCCGGTGCCCAGCTGGTCGGTGTACAGCTGCACTTCCCGCTCCAGGTAGCGCAGGTAGGCCGCCGCGGTCGCCTGGTGCCGGGTGATGATCTTGTTGCAGGCGCAGAAGTAACAACGCGACGCGCACAACGGAATGTGAACGTCCAGCGACAGCGGCGGCGCCAGCGACGCGACGCCGCTGCGCCGCTGCGCCAGCGCGTGTCCCTGGTCGGTCGCGGTAAAGGCTTCGACGAACCGGTCGGCCGTGGGGTAGGAGGTGTAGCGCGGTCCGGCGCCGTCGTAGCGCCGGAGCAGGTCGGGGGAAACAACGTCAGTCATCGGGATGGGCAGGGGGTTGCCTGCAACTGTGCGCGCGCCGGCGGGCGCGCAGCTTGACCTGCATCAAGCCCGGCGCTAACGCAATGACAGGCGCAGGGACAACGTGTCGCCCGAGGGCACGCTGCCGACCTCGAAGCCGGCGCGCCGCGCCAGCGCCTGCATCGCCGTGTTCTGCACCAGGCACTGGCCCAGGACCTCCCGGGTGCCGCGACCGCGCAGGTAGCCCACCAGGCTCCCCATCAGCAGGTGGCCCAGGCCCTTGCCCTGCCAGGGGGAAGCCACCAGGATCGCGAATTCCGCGCGCAGGTTGTCGGGGTCGCAGACGGCCCGGACTTCACCCACCATGGACCGCGCGCCCCGCTGGTCCGGCGGCGTCAGGGCGATGAAGGTCATCTCGCGGTCGTAGTCGATCTGGCTGTAGCGGGCCAGTTCGGAATGGGGCACTTCGCGCCGCGACAGGAAAAAGCGCAGCCGCATGTCTGCCGGCGTGCAATCCGCGTAGAACGCCTTGAGCAGATCGCTGTCTTCCGGCCGGATCGGCCGCAGCAGGAGCTGCTTGCCCCCGATCGTCACCGTCTCTTCCAGCTCCGCTGGATACGGCCGGATCGCCAGCGGCCGCTCGCCGCCGCTTCCCGGCAGGTGCACCCGCACCCGCGCATCCAGCGCCAGCACGCCCTGGGCGTCGACCAGCAGCGGATTGATGTCGAGTTCCGCCAGCGGCGCCAGGTCGCAGGCCAGCTGCGACACTTTCAGCAAGGTGTCGATCAGCGCCTGGTCGTCGATGGCCGGCCGGCCCCGGTGCGCAGCCAGCAGCGGGGCGACGCCGCTGCGTGCCACCAGGTCGCGCGCCAGGCCGGCACCCAGGGGCGGAAGCGCCACCGCGTGCCGCACGGACAGCTCGACGTCGGTGCCGCCCTGCCCGAACAGGAGCACCGGGCCGAACACCGGGTCGGTGGCCAGGCCGGCGATCATTTCGTGGGCGTGCGGCCGGTTCACCATCGGCTGGACCGTGAACCCGAGCACGGTGGCCCCCGGGTTGAGGCGCGCGACCTGCTGGCGCATCCGGATCGCCGCAGCCCGCACTGCGTCGGATGTCGCCAGCCCCAGCGCAACGCCGCCCACGTCCGATTTGTGAATCACCTGCTGGGAAACGATCTTCAGCACCACCGGAAAGCCGATGCCGGCGGCCAGCGTCACCGCCGCTTCGACGTCGGCGGCGCGCAGCGTGCGCAGCCCCGGGATGCCGTAGGCGGCGAGCAGGTCCTGCGCCTCGGAGGCGTCCAGCCACTCCCGCCCGTTGGCTGCGGCGCGCTCGAGCAGGGCCAGCGCTTGCGCACGCCGCGGCACGACGCCATCGACTCTGGGCAGCGGCAACTGTTGCAGCTCGCGCTGGTTGCGCTGGAAGTCCACCAGTTGCAGCCAGGCGGCTGCGGCCCGCTCCGGCGTGCTGTAGCAAGGGACACCGGCAGCCGAGTAAAGCGCGCGCGCGCCGGCCACGGCGCCATCGCCCAGCCAGCACGCAAGAACCGGTTTGGCGGTGTCGGCGATCAGTGCCAGGCAGGCGCCGGCGATGTCCGCCGCCGGCACCAGCGCCGTCGGCGCATGGATGAACAGCACCGCGTCCACTTCCGCGGCCGCCAGCAGCACCTTCAGCGCGTCCTGGTAGCGGGCCACGGGGGCGTCGCCGATGATGTCGACCGGATTGCCGTGCGACCAGGTCGCAGGCAGGCAGGCGTCCAGCGCGGCCAGGGTCGGCGGACTCAAGCTCGCCAGCCGGCCGCCGCCCAGCGACAAGGCGTCGGAAGCCAGCACGCCGGCGCCGCCGCCATTGGTCAGGATCGCCAGCCGCTGCCCCAGCAGGGGCCGGGCATGGGCCAGCGTCTCGGCGGCATCGAACAAGGCCTCCAGCGTGTCGACGCGCAGCATGCCGGCGCGCCGGATCGCCGCATCGACGACGACGTCCGAGCCCGCCAGCGCGCCGGTGTGCGAGGCCGCGGCCCGCGCCCCCTCGGGCGCCCGCCCGGCCTTGACCAGGATGACCGGCTTGTTGCGCGACGCGCCGCGCGCTGCCGACATGAACTTGCGCCCGGCGCGGATCGATTCGGCGTACATCAGGATGGCCCGGGTGCCCGGATCGCTGGCCAGGTAATCCAGCACATCGCCGAAATCGACGTCGGCGCTATCGCCCAGCGAAATGAAATGCGAAAAACCGATTCCCCGTCCGTTGGCCCAGTCGAGCATGGCGGTGGCGAGCGCCCCGGACTGGGTGACGAAGGCGATCTTTCCGGGCAACCCCATGCCGGGCGCGAAACTGGCATTCAGGCCGATGCCCGGCACCAGCGCGCCGATGCAGTTCGGTCCCAGGATCCGCAGCAAGTGCGGCCGGGCGGCGTCCAGCATCGCCTGCTCCAGGCTCGGTTCGCCCGCTGCGGCCGGCGCTTTCAGGCCTGCGCTGAGCACGATGGCGGCGCGCGTTCCCTTGCGCCCCAACTCGGCAATGAGACCGGGCACCGTTGCGGCGGGAGTGCAGATCACCGCCAGGTGGGGGGCCTGCGGCAGCGATGCGACGTCGCGCCAGGCGGCCTCGCCGTCAATGGTGGCATGGCGCAGATTGACGGCCCAGACCGGCCCCGTGAAACCGCCCTGCTTGAGGTTCGCCAGCACGACCGCACCGATGCTGCCGGCCCGGTCCGAGGCGCCGATCACCGCGACCGAGCCGGGCTGGAACAGGGATTCGAGGTTGCGTACGCTCATGGCGTCACGGCTGCAGCAGGCTCTCCGCGCTCGGGCCCACGCCGATCGGCGCCGGGGCGGTCAGCACGATGCGCGTGAACAGCCGGTCGTACTGGCGATCGGCCACGCCGCCAGCGAGCGGATCGCGGTCGACTGCGAACGCGGCGTCCAGCTCGGCCCATTCAGCGGTCGACAGCAGCTTCTGCGCCGCCGGCAGCAATTCGGTTTCCTCGACCCGCATGTGGTCCAGGTAGAAGCCGACATATTCCACCGCCCGCTGCTCGAACGCGGGCCGGCGCGACTCGCCAAGCAGCTCCCAGGCCAGCAGCATGTGCTGCAGTTCGCGCACCTTCCCTTCGCCCTTCAGGTGATCCCGCTCGAGCCGGTGGATCACGTCCTTGAGCCGCGCATCGGCTCGCGCCAGCATCGGAAACAGCAGCCTGGATTCCTTGGGGTGGTGGCGCTGCTCGGGGAACTCGTCGATGTAGAACAGCATGGCGCGCAGCACGTCGAAGAAGCGTTCGGGCAGGTCGCCCGGACCCTGGCGGATCATGGCGAGCAGCGAACGCAGCACGGCAGCCACGGCCGCGTGTTCTTCCATCAGGATGCGGGAGGCGGAATGCGACATGGTGCGAGCTCCTGCGGCCAGCTCCTTCAATGCATCCGGGATTCGAGGGCCCGTGACAGGCCGCCCATGTCGGTGATGCGGATGTGGCGCTTGTCGACCTCGAGCAGCCGTTGCTGCTGGAAGGCGGAGAAGGTGCGGCTGACGGTCTCCAGCTTCAGGCCCAGGTAGCTGCCGATCTCGGCTCGCGACATGCGCAGGTGGAATTCACCGGCCGAGTAGCCGCGGGCCTTCAGGCGCTGGGAGAAATTCAGCAGGAAGGCGGCCAGCCGCTCTTCGGCGCTCATGCTTCCCAGCAGCATCATCAGGCTGTGCTCACGCACGATCTCCCGGCTCATCAGCCGGCTGACGATGTGCTGCATGCCGGCGTTGGCCGCCGACAGTTGCACCAGGTGGGCGTACGGAATGGCGCAGATCTGGGCGTCTTCCAGCGCCGTGGCGCTGCTGGCGTGCTTGCCCTGGGCCACACCGTCCAGCCCCATCAACTCGCCGCCGATATAAAAACCGCTGACCTGCTCGCGTCCGTCGGCCAGCTCCAGGCCGGTCTTGAAGGTACCGCCGCGCACGGCGTAGATGAACTCGAAGCGGTCGCCTTCACGGTACAGCGTGTCGCCGGCCTTGACCCGGCGCTGCGCGAACATCAGGCCGTCCAGGCGTTCGACGTCGCTGCCGGCCATGCCGCAAGGCAGGCACAGCTCGCGCAGGTGGCAGGCCGAGCAGAGTGTCTTCAGTGGAGCGACCGGCGTTCTCGCGTGGGCCGACGGCGGCGGCACGAACCGCAGTGCGACGGCGGGGGTGTCAAGGATGGCGAGGGACATGGCGAGGGACATGGCGGATCTCCTTGGGAACTCAGTGAACGATGTGCTGAGCGGCGCGGGCGACCGCGGGCGCGAGCAGTGCGAATTCGGTGCTCTTGTCGACGAACTCCAGCGCGCCTTCGGCGAGGTAACGCTTGCGGTAGGCGGGGCCGGAGTTGTTGCTGAAGACGACGAAGGCGACTTCGGGAGCGGCCAGTCGCACGGTGCGCAGCACCTCCATGCCGGCGCCGCCTTCGAGCTGCACGTCGAGCACCACCACGTCGGGACGGGTCGCGAGGATGCCGCTGAAACAACCCCGCGGCGTGTCGGCCCGCCCGACGACGGACATGCCGGCGGCGCCGAGCATGGCGGCGACGCGATCGCAGATCAGGAGCGAGTCATCGGCCAGGAAAACCTTGACCGGGATGGCGCTGGAGGGCATGAACCGACTTTGCCCACCGCGTCCCGGTCGCGATA
The DNA here is from genome assembly GCA_026785815.1 of Ramlibacter sp. Lineage (GTDB taxonomy): Bacteria > Pseudomonadota > Gammaproteobacteria > Burkholderiales > Burkholderiaceae_C > Ramlibacter. The sequence continues at coordinate 6,346 of JAJAZH010000128.1, forward strand.
TCGGCGGGCGCTGAATCCGGCCTGGGACGAATCCGGTTTGCGCCGGCACAGGGTCCGAGGCCGGCTCGGAATCGTCCTAGTTGACAACCACCCCGGCGTCAGGGTTCCAGCGGCTCGGCCAGGCCGTGGCGGATCGCGTAGCGGACCAGTTCGCTCTGGTTGGTCAGCGCCATCTTCTGCATCAGGTTGGCCTTGTGGCTGCTGACGGTTTTCACCGACAGGTTCAGGCGGGCCGCGATGTCGGTGACCGACACCCCCGCCGCCAGGCTCCGGAACACCTGCATTTCCCGGTCCGACAGCGATTCGTGCACGGCCGCGTGCGCGCCGGGCATCGCGCCCAGCGCCAGCTGCTCCGCGACCTCGGCGCTGATGTAGGCGCCGCCACCGGCGATCTTGCGCAACGCCAGCACCAGCTGCGCCGGCGCGCTTTCCTTGGTCAGGTAGCCGCTGGCGCCCGACTTGATCGCGCGCACCGCGTACTGCAGCTCCTGGTGCATGCTCAGAACCAGGATCCGCAGGCGCGGCTGCTGCGCCTTCACCAGCTTGATCAGCTCCATGCCGCTGCGCCCGGGCATCGACAGGTCCAGCACCAGCACGTCGAAATCGATCTCCCGCACCCGCTCCATCACTTCAGTGCCATCGGCCGCTTCGCCCACCACCTGCAGGTCGTCGGCCGAATCGACGATGCGCTTGAGGCCCTCGCGCACGATGGCATGGTCGTCGGCGATGACGATCCGGCTCATGGCGCCGCCTTCAGGCCGGGCAGCGGCATCCGGATCTCGACCCGCGTGCCGGCGCCAGGCGAACTGGTGAGCGTGACCGTGCCTTGCAGCAGCTCGGCCCGCTCGTGCAGCCCCATCAGGCCGAGCGACCCGGGCCGGCGCGGCGCGGCGACGTCGAAGCCCTTGCCGTCGTCGCGCACCTCCAGCACGATCTCCCCCTCGCGCAGTTCCACCCGCACGTCGGCCTGCGCCGCGCTCGCGTGCTTGGCCACATTGCCCAGCGACTCCTGCACCATCCGGAACACCGCCGTGGCGTAGGGCTCCTGCAGTTCCAGGTCTTCCGCCACTGACAGCTTGCAGGCGACGCCGTGGCGCTGGGTGAAATTGCCGGCCAGCCATTCGATCGCCGGCGCCAGCCCCAGGTCGTCCAGCAGCAGCGGCCGCAGGTCGGATGCGATGCGGCGGGTCGAGGCGACCGCGCCATCGATCAGCACCATCATCTCGGCCAGCTTCTGCTGTGCCTGCTGCGGCGCGACGGCGACGTTGTCGAACACCCAGTTGGTGTCCATCTTCAGCGCCGTCAGCGACTGTGCCAATTCGTCGTGCAACTCGCGGGCGACCCGGCTTTTTTCTTCTTCGCGAATCGAATGGGCCGCCGCCGCGAAGGCGCTGCGCTCTTGCTGCGAGCGCACCCGCTCGGTCACGTCGCGCAGGATCACGGTGAACAGCCGGCCTTCGGCGCTCACCAGCTGCGAAATCGACGTGTCCATCGGGAATTCCTCGCCATTGGCGCGCAAGCCGAAGATCACGGTTTGGTCTCCCATCCGGCGCGAAGTGACGCCGGTCAGCGCGAAGCGGGCGACGTGCTGGCCGTGGCCGGCGCGGTAGCGGGCCGGCATCAGCCGGGCCAGCGGCTGGCCCAGCACCTGGTCGCTCGGCCAGCCGAAGATCCTTTCCGCGGCGCGGTTGTACATGACGATGGTCTGCGCCTCGTCCACCGAGATGATCGCGTCCATCGCCGAATCGAGGATCGCCGCCAGCCGCGCCGCCAGCCGCGCATGCTGCTCTTCTGCTTCCAGCCGTTGGCCGATGTCGCGCAGCACCACGGTACACAGCTTGCCACCGGGCGTGTCGAGCTGCGAGATCGAGGCGTCGAGCGGAAATTCGTGGCCGTCCGCGCGCAGGCCGTAGATGACGTTGCGCGCGCCCATGCGGCGCGAGGTCACCCCGGTGGTTCCGAAACGCCCGACGTGCTGCGCATGGGCGGCGCGGAAGCGCTGCGGAATCAACCGTTCCAGCGGCTGGCCGAGGATCTGCTGGCGCGGCCAGCCGAACACTTTTTCCGCAGCGACGTTGTACAGCAGAATCAGCTGCTGCTCATCGACCGTGATGATGGCGTCCATCGCCGAATCGAGCACGCCCGCCAGCAAGGCCGCAGCGTCTGCGGCGCTGCCGGGCGGCGAGACGGTTTCCAGGATGTCGATGGGCGAGAGCGGCAAGGGTCGGCGATCGGAGGGCAAAGGCCGAATTTACAGCACCCACCGACGTCCGGTCCGGCTGCCGAACGAAACTGCGGCCCGCGGTCACAATGCGCCATGCAATTCCAGCCGCTGCTCGAGGAGATCGTCGCCACGTTGCAGCCGGAGCTGGGCGCAGCTGGGCAGGTCGCGAGCTACATTCCGGCGCTGGCGCGTGTCCCGGCGCCGCAGTTCGGGATCGCCCTGCGCACCCGCGACGGCCAGGAGGCCCATGCCGGCGACAGCACGACGCGCTTTTCGCTCCAGAGCATCTCCAAGCTGTTCGCGCTCACGCTCGGCATGCGGGAAGTCGGCGAGGCGCTGTGGGACCGGATCGGCCGGGAGCCCTCGGGCAATCCGTTCAACTCCCTGGTTCAGCTCGAAACCGAACAGGGCATCCCGCGCAACCCCTTCATCAACGCCGGCGCGCTGGCCGTCACCGACCGGCTCGTCAGCCGGTTCGATGCGAAGGCGGAAATGCTGTCCCTGCTATCGACCCTGTGCGGCGACCCGGTGGACTTCGACGAAGAGGTGGCCGCCTCTGAAGCGTCCACCGGATTTCGAAACGCGGCCCTGGCCAACTTCATGAAAAGCTTCGGCCGCATCGACAATGATGTGGGCACCGTGCTCGACGTGTACTTTCATCATTGCGCGGTCCGGATGAGCTGCCTCCAGCTGGCACGCGCCGCGGGTTTCCTGTGCCGCGACGGCGTGCACCCCTACACCGGACAGCAGCTCCTGACGGGAAGGCAGGCGCGGCGCGTCAATGCGCTGATGCTGACCTGCGGCACCTATGACGCGGCCGGCGAATTCGCCTTCCGGGTCGGGCTGCCTTGCAAGAGCGGCGTCGGCGGCGGCATCGTGGCCGTGGTGCCCGACCGGCTCACGCTCTGTGTCTGGTCGCCCGCGCTGGAGCCCACCGGAAACTCGCTGCTGGGCATGAAGGCGCTCGAACTGTTCACTGCCAAGACGGGGCTTTCCGTCTTCTGAGGGCGGGCCGTGGTCGCAGCCGCTCTTCCTAGAGCCGTTTGCTCAAGCGCGGACGGGCCACGGCGGCCTATCATGGGAGCCACAACATGAGCGACGCGCTGTGGCGTCGCCGTTGCTCTTGTCGACAGCTCGCCAGTCCTTCCATGCGCCCTTGACCAAACCAGGAGGCAACATGCCAGACGCTCTGACTCCCTATCAACCGCCGGACCCCGGCCGCATCGATTCTCTGGACAACGCCGGGCTGCAGTACTGGTGCAAGGAGCTCGCGTGCACCGAGGCGAAGTTGACCGAGGCGATTTCCAAGGTCGGCGAGCACGTGACAGCGGTGCGTGAACATCTGGCTGCGCGCCGCTGACACAGCTCTCGACCCCGTCACCGCGCCGGCAGGCGATTAGCGCGGCGGCTCCCCGTCGCCCACGTGCCGCGACACCGCGATCTCCTCACCCAGCAATCCGCGCGGGCGCAGCACCAGCATCAATGCGATCAGCACGCCGATCAGCACCACTTGCAGTGCAGCGGCGCGCGCCTGCTCGGCGGCCGGGATCCAGCCACGCAGCATGGCGCCGGCGCCGGCCCAGAAGATCCAGACTACGAAGGCGCCCAGGATGGCGCCACGGTTGTTGCCCGACCCGCCAACAATCAGCATGGCCCAGAGCTGGAAGGTCAGGATGGGCAGGAAGTCTTCGGGGGCGATATAGCCGACGAAATGCGCATACACCGCGCCCCCCAGGCCCATCAGCATGCTGCCGATGACGAAACTCTGCAGCCGGAAAAGGAACGCGCGCTTGCCCAGCGAGGCGGCGGCGTCCTCGTCCTCGCGGATCGCACGCAGCACCCGGCCCCAGGGACTACGCACCAGCTTTTCCAGCGCCAGATAGGCCACGCCCAGCAGCAGCAGCGAGAGCGCCAGGTAGGCCAGGTTCCATGCCAGCCCGGTGCCGAGCCAGGCCTGCATCGGCTTGGGGATGAATTGCACGCCGAAGGGCCCGCCGGTCAGTGCCGTCGCGTTGTTCGCCACCAGCTGGATCGTCACCGCGATACCAAAGGTGGTGATGGCCAGATAGTCGTGGCGCAGCCGCAGCGCGACCGCGCCCACCAGCAGCCCGGCAAGCCCGCTGATGCCCATCGCAGCCAGCCAGCCCAGCGCGACCGGCCAGCCGAAGCCGCCGATGCGGTCCGCCGTCTCGGGCGTGGTCAGCAGCGCCGAGGTGTAGGCACCCAGCGCGACGAAGCCGGCGACGCCGACATTGAACAGACCGGTGAAGCCCCATTGCAGGTTGAGCCCGAGCGCGATGATCGCAAAGCTGCTGGCGAACACCAGGAAGAAGCTGCCGTAGGACAACCAGCCCAGCAGATCAGGCATCAATGCTTCTCCCCGAACAGGCCGGTCGGGCGCACCAGCAGGATCAGGATCAGCACCGCGAACGCGGCCGCCGCGCGGTATTCCGCGCCGACGATGGACACCGACGCGCTTTCGGCCAGTCCGACGATGAAGCCGCCCAGCACCGCGCCCCAGACCGAACCGATGCCGCCCAGGATGACCGCGGCGAACAGCGGCAGCAGCAGATCCACGCCCATGGTCGGGCGCAACTGGACCGTGATGCCGGAGAACACGCCGGCCACCGCGGCCAGCACACCGCCGATGATCCAGGTCGCCCGCAGCACCCGTTCCGGGTCGATCCCCGCGACGCGGGCCAGGTTGGGATTGATGGCGGTGGCGCGCATCGAGCGCCCCAGCGTGCTGTGGCGCAGGAACAGGTGCAGGGCTGTCACCGCGACCAGGCACAGGGCCAGCACGAACAGCTGGTCCGGCGTGATGCGCAAGCCGCCCAGCACGTCGCGCCCGACCAGCGGAATCGAGATCTGCAGGTTCTGCGAGTAGTACTGCGGCACGCCGCCGTACCAGAACAGCAGCAGATTGCGCAGGGCCAGTGCGGCACCGAAACTGGCGATGACGAGTGTGATCGCGCCTTGCCTGCGCAGGCGCCGGAACAATACGTGGTCGAGTGCGAGCGCCAGCACGGCCGTCAACACGCAGGCGACGAGCAGCGCCCCCAGCATCACCCAGCCAAAAGAGAACGGACCGATCGGTGTGCCCATGCCGTCGCTCGCGCCGCCGAACAACGCCAGCGCGCTGAGCGCGAAATAACCGCCCCAGCCCAGCAATTCACCATGGCTGAAATTGGAGAAACGCACGATCGACAGCGTCAGTCCCAGGCCGATCGCGCCCAGCGCGATGACCGAACCGATGATCAATCCGTCTGCGACGATCTGCAGCATCAGTGTTCCTTCATCCCTTGTTTGCCGGTGTGCCGGCCCAGGTAGAGCGCTGCGATGCGCTCGTCGCCCAGCAGTTCGGCGCAGGGCGCGACGATGCGTTCGCGGCCCTCGACCAGCACCGCGGCGCGGTCGGCCAGCGCCAGCGCGGCCTTGACGTTCTGCTCGACCAGCAGCACCGTGACACCGCTCGCGCGCACCTCGCGCAGCTTGTCGAATACCTGCGCCACCAGCTTCGGGCTGAGCCCGGCCGACGGCTCGTCGAGGATCAGCAGGCGTGGTCGGGTGATCAGGGCCCGCGCGACCGCCAGCATCTGGCGCTGGCCGCCCGAGAGCTGACCGGCCAGCAGCTTGCGCTGGCGCGCCAGGTCCGGAAACATCGCGTACACGGGCGCCAGCCGTTCGTGCCGGTTGGCCCGCACGATGGCCGCGGCCAGCTCCAGGTTTTCCGCGATGCTCAGGTTGACGAATACATTCTCGGTCTGCGGCACGAAGGCCAGGCCCTCGAACACCATGCGGTGCGCCGGCACGCGGCTGATGTCCTGGCCGAACAGCAGGCTGCGTCCGCCGCTGACGGCCACCAGGCCCGCCACCGCCTTGACCAGGGTCGACTTGCCGGCGCCGTTGGGCCCCAGGATGGCGACGATCTCGCCCACCTCCACGCGCAGTGACGCGCCACGCACGATCGGCAGCCCGGGTTCGTAGCCGGCTTCGAGGTTTTCCACCTCCAGCGCTGCGGCCATCAGGCGACCCCCAGGTAGGCTTCGACGACGCGCGGGTCGGCCAGCACCGTGTCGGCGTTGCCGCTGACGAGCAGTTCACCTTGCGCCATCACCATGACCGGATCGCACAGGGCGGTTACCAGGTCCATGTTGTGTTCGATGATGAGAAATGTCGTTCCCTGGCGGTTCAGCGCTGCGACCTTGTCGACGATCTGGTCGAGCAGGGCCGGGTTGACGCCGGCGCCAGGCTCGTCGAGCAGCACCAGCCGTGGGTGGGCCCCCATCACGCGGGCGAGTTCGAGCAGCTTGCGCTGGCCGCCGGACAACACGCGTGCAGCCTGCCGCTCCAGTTCACCCAGACCGACGAAGTCGAGCCAGTGGCGCGCTGCCTCACGTGTGTGCTGCTCCTGCAGCGAAACCTGACCCGGGCGCAGCCAGTTGGCCCAGAACCGCTCGCCCAGTTGCGCCGTCGGTGCGACCATGACGTTTTCCAGCACCGTCATCTCGGGGAAGGGCCGCGGGATCTGGAACGTGCGCGCCAGTCCGGCGCCGAAGATCCTGTCCGCCGACGCGCCGGCGATCGATACACCACCGAGCACGATGTCGCCGGCATCGGGCTTCATGAAACCCGCCAGGCAATTGAACAGTGTGGTCTTGCCGGCACCGTTGGGTCCGATCAGGCCGCCGATGGCCCCGGCCTGCAGCGCAAAGGAGACCGCATGCACCGCACGGTGGCCACCGAAAGACTTCGACAACGCCCGCACCTGCAGCAGATCGCCGCGATCACGGATCTCAGCGCTGGCGCTGTTGGGCATGGAGCTTCATGGGGTGTGACGGCGATGGGTTATTTCGGTGTCCGTGGCGCGTATCGTAACCATACGTGACTAAACTCAGTCGCATGGAATCCGATCAATTCGCGCTTTACGACCTGCGGGTCGAAGTCGTCGCGCCGCAGGGCGCGCGCATCCTGTGCAGCGCCCGACCTGGCGATTCGTTCGAGGTGCGCGGTGAAATGCTGCACTTCCCGCCGGGCCAGGGTTTCTCGCTGTATTCGCTGGCCGCCCTGTTGCCGCTGTTGCCAGCCAAGCAGCGCGAGACCGCTGCCAGCGACTGGATGAGTACCGACGCCGAAGTGGCCTGTCCCGATCCCCACTGCCCGACCCGTTTCCGCATCACGCGCTTGGGCAAGCGAGTGTTCCGCCATGGCGACACGACGGCGGTGCCACTGCCGGTGGACGCGCACCCATGACTGGCGATTCGGCTCGGGTCGAGCGCACGGAACTGGCGCCAGGTTATCGGATCCCGCGCGTCATCCGGGGCGGCTGGCAGCTCTCGGGCGACCACGGTCCGGTCGACCGCGAGCAGGCAATCGCGGACATGGAAAAATTCGTCGACGCCGGTCTGGACACGGTGGATGGTGCCGACATCTACACCGGGGTCGAGGACATGTACGGCAGCTTCAACCAGCGGCGCATGGCGCGTGGCCTGTCGCGCCTGCAGGTCCACACCAAGTTCGTTCCGGACTGTGCGGACCTGGCCCGGGTCGACGCCGCTTATGTGCGCCGCATCATTGAACGCTCCTTGCAGCGCCTGCGCCTGGAGCGGCTCGATCTGGTGCAATTCCACTGGTGGGACTACGCGGTGCCCGGTTGCGTGGCGACCGCGCTGGAACTGGCGGCGCTGCAGAAGGAAGGCCTGATCGCCAACCTGGGCTGCACCAATTTCGATAGCCCGCACACTGCTGCGATGCTCGACGCCGGCGTGCCGCTGGTCAGCACCCAGGTGCAATATTCGCTGCTCGACCGACGGCCGCACAACGCGCTGGCCGAAGTGTGTGCGCAGCGCGGCCTGAAGATGCTGTGTTATGGCACCCTGGCCGGTGGCTTCTTTTCCGAACACTGGCTCGGCGCACCGGAGCCTGGCGACGAGTTGAGCAACCGCTCGCTGATCAAATACAAGCTGGTCATCGACGAATTCGGCGGCTGGGCGGTTTTCCAGCAGTTGCTGCGCGCGTTGCAGCAGATCGGGCAAAGGCATGGCGTCAGCATCGCGAGCGTGGCCACACGCTGGGTGCTCGACCAGAGCGGCGTCGGCGCCGCCATCGTCGGCGCGCGTTATGCCGACAAGCTGGGCGACACGCTGGCGGTGTTCGGGTTGCGCCTGGACGCGCGTGACCATGCCCTGCTGGAGCCGATGCTGCGCGCGCACCCGGGACCGGCCGGCGACACCTACACGCTCGAACGCGACAAGGACGGCCGGCATGGCCGTATCATGAAATACAACCTGAACAAGTCCTGATCCATTGCCTACCTCAACCTGCCGGAGATTCAGAACCATGCGCTTTTTGTTGTCCTCCATGACGGTCGCCGTGCTGGCCGGCCTTTCACCCCTGACGGCCTCTGCCCAGGCACCGTCCTGTTCGCACACGGTCGGCATGGTCGTCTCTTTGACCGGGCCGGCCGGGCGTTTCGGGCAGGCCGCCAGCAAGTCGGTCGACCTCGCCTTCGGTGAGTTGAACAAGGCCGCTGGTGCATCGGGTGTCGCGGGCTGCAAGCTGGCGGTGGACCTGCGTGACGCGCAGAGCCAGGGGTCGGTCGCGGTGGACCAGGCGCGCCAGCTGGTTGATCTGAAGAAGGTGCCGGCGCTGATCGGCGGCATCATCAGTTCGGTCTCGATCCCCATCGTCACCTCGGTCACCGGGCCGGCCGGCGTGGTGCAAATCTCGCCGGCCTCGACCTCGCCGACCCTGACCAAACTCGCGCTCGAAGGCAAGACGAACGGCTGGTTCTTCCGCACCATCACCAGCGATGCACTGCAGGGCACGGCCGCGGCCAAATACGCGATCGACCAGGGCATGAAGACCCTGACCATCATCCATGTCAACAACGACTTCGGCGTCAACATGCTGGCCGAGTTCAAGCGCGCATTCGAGGCGCTGGGCGGCAGGATCATCAGCATCACTCCCTACAACGCGCAGCAGTCGTCCTACAACGCCGAGGTCACGAACGCGCTCAAGGGAGACCCACCGGCGCTGTATTTCATCGGCTATCCGGGTGACGGCACGACCATCGTGCGCACCTGGATCCAGCAGGGCGGTCCGCAGAAGTTCCTGCTCAACGATGGCATGAATGCGGCCGACTTCATCAAGGGTGTCGGTCCGCAGTTCCTTGCCAATGCCTTCGGCACCTCGTCGGGCACGAACAAGACGCCGTCCACCGAGTTTTTTGCCAGCGCCTATCCGGCCATGAGCGGCGGCTTCGACGCCGGCGCCCCGGCGGCCGACCGCGCCTTCGACGCCGCTGCCATCCTCGGCCTGGCGATCGCCCATGCCGGCAAGTTCGAGGCCGCGGCGATCCGCGACTCGATCCGCAAGGTGACCGACCCCGGCGGCGAGGTGGTGCACGCCGGACCGCAGGGTTTTGCCCGGGCGTTCCAGCTGATCAAGGAGAAGAAGCCGGTGCGTTACTCCGGGGTGATCGGCGCCGTGCAGTTCGACAAGAACGGCGACATCGTCGGCCCTTTCCGCACTTGGCGCATTGTCAATGGCGAGGTGACGACCGTGGGCCAGATGACGGTCGAGGACGTGCAGGCGATCCAGGCCAAGTTGCCGAAGTGAGCGCCCCGCCGAGCCGGCCCGAGCGCACCGAGCTTGCACCGGGACTGGAAATTTCGCGCATCGTCACCGGCCTGTGGCAGGTGGCCGACATGGAACGCGGCGGGACCCTGCTCGACCCGGTGCGTGGTGCGCAGGCGATGTCCGAATACGCAGCGGCCGGGTTCGATACCTTTGACATGGCCGACCACTACGGTTCGGCCGAAGTCATCACCGGGCATCTGCTCACTTCGGAAGCAGGCAATGGCGTCAAGGCGTTCACCAAGTGGTGCCCCGCGCCCGGTCCGATGACGGCGGCCGTCGTGCGCGACGGCGTGTTGCGCTCGCTCGAACGGATGCGCACGCCCTGCATCGATTTGCTGCAGTTCCATTGGTGGGCGTTCGAGCACCCGGGCTATATCGATGCGATGATCGAACTCACGCGTCTGCGCGAGCAGGGCCTGGTCCGTCACCTGGGACTGGCCAATTTCGATACCGCGCACCTGCGGCTGCTGCTGGCCGAGGGGATTCCGATTGCCAGCAACCAGGTCTGCATCTCGCTGCTGGATCGGCGTGCCACCGAGGCCATGTCGGTGTTGTGCCAGGAACGTGGCGTGCGCCTGCTGGCGTATGGCGTGCTGGGCGGCGGTTTCCTGGGTGAACGCTGGGTCGATGCGCCCGAGCCCGACAACCTGTCGGACTGGAGCAAGATGAAATACCGGCGTTTCATCGACGCCATCGGCGGCTGGCCGGCCCTGCAGGAGGTGTTGCGCGCGGCGCGCGCCATCGGGCGCAAACACGGCGTCTCGGTGTCCAATGTCGCCACGCGCTGGGTGTTGGAGCAACCCGCCGTCGCCGCCACGATCGTCGGCGCCCGGCTCGGTGAATCCGAGCATCGCGGCGACAACCTCAAGCCGTTTACGTTCGCGCTGGATGGGGAAGACCGTGCCCTGCTGGACGCCGCATTCGCGCGGACCAAACGCCTGCCTGGCGACTGCGGCGACGAATACCGCAGGCCGCCCTACCTGACGGCGTCAGGCGACCTGAGCCACCACCTGGACAGCATCGCCCCGATCTGGAGCCGCGTGCCGGTCCCCGGGCGCAAGGAGCGCTGGACGGTGGACAGTGGCAGCGTCTGGGAGCCGCTGGCCGGTTATTCGCGCGCGGTGCGGGTGCGCGAGCGCATCCTGGTCTCGGGCACCACCGCCACCCACGGCAGTGGCCGCCTGATCGGCCAGGGCGACGTGGCGGCGCAGGCGACCTTCATCCTGGACAAGATTGCCGCGAGCATCAAGGCGCTGGGCGGCCGGCTGGAAGACGTGGTGCGTACCCGTGTCTACCTGGTCGACGCCAACGACTGGCGCGCGGTGAGCGAGGTGCATGGCGCGTATTTCGGCCACATCCGGCCGGCCAACACGCTGCTGCAGGTGGGGGCGCTGATCGGGGATGGGTACCGGGTCGAGATCGAGGCAGAGGCGGTCACTGAGACCTGAGACGGCCCGCCTGCACTGGTGCGGTCCAGACAATCGGCCCGGTGGTCTGCGACCGGAGTCGCCGCCGCGCCGCGCTGGACCAGGCAGAGGCGCTTCGCCGCCCCCAAGCCGTGCTGGCGCAGCCAGACAAGGTAGTCATCGCACAAGCCGCCCTGGCGCACGGAGGGTGCTTCGTCCGAGTGGACATTCTGGTGCGCGAAGACAATCGCATCGACGCCGGGCTGCACCAGATGCTGCACGTCGTACCCGATGTCGGCCCTGGGCAAGGCAAGTTGATTCCTGAGATGGGTGGGAGCACGCACACCTTTCAGGTGACACGGATCCGATAATTTGGTCCAGGTTACGGAATCTTCCGCCTCCGCTGCACGGCGGCTTCTGGCCGAGAGCAGACATGCGCTGAGGCAAGCGCGGCTGCACAGTAGCTATTGCATTGCACTCGTGCGCCTTACGAGCGCAAAACAACAGAGGCAACCAATGTCACTGCGACCAGGTTATAGATCTGGCCAATCGTGAGAATCCGCACCCGGGACCAGCCCGCTTCCCGGAGCTTCCTGATCCCGTGCGCCTGATTGACTAAGAACAACCAGCTCCCAATCACGACTAGGGAAGGTCTGAACAAGTCCACCGATCATGCTCGCGAGCCGTTAAGGTGTGCAAGAGGAGCGTGAACGATGGCCCAGATCAGTTTCGCGGATGCGGAGTACGCCGGCAAGAGGAAGAAGACCCGCCGGGAGATCTTCCTCGAGGAGATGGAACTGGTGGTGCCGTGGAGGCCGCTGCTCAAGCTTTTTGACCCGCACAACCCGCCGGCGGGGCGCGGCCGACGGCCCTACCCGCTGGAATCGTTGTCGAAGCCGGTGCTGCACTTGCGATCGCTCGCCAGTTGTGTGCGCAACTCACGTTGAACGAGATCGCCTGGACCCATGGCCGTCGTGTTGGCGAGAGGATGTCTCTGCTTTGGGTTCCGGCCACATAGGCATGCGTCCCATTCGGGCTGCGGGCACCTGGTGATCGAAGAACGTGTCATCAAGATCGAAGAAGACAGCTCTGTAGCGTCAGGCGGACATGGCGACGTATTCTCGTTGAACGACGACCCCATCACAGTGGGCTGACGCCGCTACAGGTTCTCGATGGCGACGGGCTCGATCGGATCGGCCGGCGTGAAGTCGAAGATGCGGCCGTAGAAATACAGCTCTGCCTCGAGCGCACGCTGGATCGTCGCGGCGCGGCGGAAGCCATGCTGCTCGCCCTCGAACATCAGCAGTGCGACCGGCAGGCCCTTGGCGCGCACCGCATCGAACATCGCCTGTGCCTGGGCCGGCGGAACGGCTCTGTCCTC
>JAJAZH010000129.1 GCA_026785815.1 Ramlibacter sp.
GCCGTCGGCCTGCAGGTCGAAGGACAGCGGCGTGGATACTTCGGTCACGCCCAGCAGGGCCAGGTCGAGTCCCTCGGTCTTGCCGTTGAAGTTCCAAGTGGGCGCGGTCTCGCCGGCCACCGTCAGGGTCGCTCGAACCGGTGCGGGCGCACTGCCGGACACCGCCACGCCCATCTGCGCGCGGTCCCCCTTTGCGGCCAGGCCCAGCCGCGCCGGGGTGCGCCCGGCCGGAGCGGGGAACACGGCGGTGGCGACCAGGTCGGTGCGGTAGTTGCGGCGTGGCGCGTAGCCGCCCTGCAGGCTGAAGTTGCCGCGGTCGCTGTCGATGACCAGGCGTTCGGCCTGCACGTAGCCATTGCCGATGTCGATGCCGCCGCTGGCGCGCTGGATGTCGATCAGTGGCGCCTGTACGCGGGTGATGCGGAAGCCGTCGATCGCCAGCTTGTCGGCCTGGATCGCCAGCGGCATCTCGATGTCCGGCAACAGGTCAGGCCAGCGCGGCAGTTCGAACGGGGTATCGTCCTTGGGCAGGTCGAGCGTGGCGTTGTCAATTTCCAGCACGTCCAGCTGCAGGCGCCGGCGCAGCAGTGGGCGCAGGTCGGGGTCCAGGTACACGCGTTCGGCGCTGAAGTGGATATCGTCGTAGCGCAGCTCCACGCCGCGCAGGGTCAACGGCCCGGCCAGCGGACCGTCCACGGATTTCCAAGTCAGGGTGGAGCCGGCCGGCAGGCGCGCGATGATCTGCGCCAGCAGCACGTCGCGTCCAGCGACGGTCTGCAGCAGCCAGTACCCCAGCACGGCCGCCAACAGCGTTAAGGCCACCGTGCCCAGTGCGCCGCGGCGCGCAAGCGTGCGCCTGCGGGCGCGACGGCGCGCAGCCAGCTCGGCGATGCGCGCTTCGCGCTGTTCCGGGCTCACCTGGTCGGGACGGTTGCTCACAGATCGGCGCCGATGTTGAGATATATCTGGAACGGAGAGTCCGGATTGTCCAGGCCGCGGGCCACGTCGACCCGCACCGGGCCGACCGGCGAGCGCCAGCGCAGGCCAATACCCACGCCGGTGCGGAAATCAGGGGTGCCGTTGAACGCGCTGCCCGTGTCCACGAACACCGCCGCGCCCCAGGGGCTGGCGTTGAAATAGCGCTCGTACTCGACGCTCGCCGTGACCACGTTCTTGGCGCCGACTGCAAAGTCATCCAGGATACGCGGGCCTACCTCGCGCCACGCGTAGCCGCGGATGCTGCGGTCGCCACCGGCGAAGTAGCGCAGCGACGGAGGCATGTTGACCAGCTCGCCGGTGAAGGTGCTGCCCACTTCGCCGCGCAGCAACACGCGGCTGTCGGCGTCCGGCGACAGGAACCAGCGCGCGTTAAGGTGTATCTGGCCGAAGCTGACGTCGGAACCGGCGCCCTCGATGCCGCCGCGCAGACTGAGGCTACCGCTGATGCCGCGACGCGGGAACAGGCGGTCGTTCACGCCGATGTAGTCGCCGCGCAGCTCCGGGTAGGTCAGGCTGGAGTACTCGTAGGGCGTGCGTGCGCGGGTGTCGCTGGGGCCGTAGCTCCAGCGCTCGCGCAGCGCGTTGATAGATGCCACCACGCTCCAGTATTCATTAATTTGGCCGCTGCGGCTGAGGATCAGCTTGGCGTTGTTGATGTCGATGTAGTCGGTCTGCTCGTCGTTGGCCTGCAGCACCCCGGTGTACCAGCCATCCAGCCACTTGAAGGCCGGCACCCGGTAAATGGTGGAAAGCGTCTTGAGATTCTCGGCGTAGTTCAGCTGCGCCAGCAGCTTGTGCCCGCGCGAGTTCACGTAGCGGCGCTCCAGGCCTAGGCGCACGCCGGCGCCGCTGTTGGTGCCGAAGCTCAAGCCCACGGTATAGATGCTGCGCGGAGCCAGGGTCAGCTGCACGTCGATCGGCACCTCGCGGCCATCGGCCTGTTCCGGATCCGGCAGGATGTCGATGGCGCTGAAGTAATCCAGCGCAACCAGCGACTGGCGCAGGCGGTCCAGCCTGACCTGGTGGAAATAGCTGCCCTGTTCCCAGTACACCAGCTTGTCCAGCAGGCCCTCGCGGAAATAGGTCTGCTGGAAGTTCACCGGCCCCATGTCGTAGCGGATGCCGCTGGCCCAGGTCAGCATCACGTCGGCCGCATGCTCGGCGCGGGTTACCTCCACCAGGCGCCGGGTGGTATCGGCATCCAGATAGCCGCGTTCGGCCAGGCGCCGGCTCACCAGGTTGCGGCTGGCCTCGTAGGTGGGATGTTCCAGCACTGCGCCTATGGCAGGACGGAAAGCGCCCAGGTCGCGCTGCAGGTATTCGTCGTCGTTGCCTTCTCCTTCGATGACCAGGTCCAGGCTGCGCACGCGCACCGGCTCGCCCAGCACGACCGTGATGGTGACGCTGAAATGCTCGTCGTCGCCACCGGGCCGCGGCGCGTCCACGGTGATCTCGGGAGAGTAATAGCCGAACGGTTCCAGCGCCTCGCGAGTTTCGGCCTGGGCCTCGTTCAGCAGGTATTCCATGCGCGATTCGCCCAACCGTTTGCCGATCTCGTTGTTGATCGAAAGGGCGCTTTCTATGTTCTGCACCATCAGTGGGTTGTCCAGCCCGCGCACCACCACCTTGTCGATGGTGGCAGCGGCATGGGCCTGACCGACGACTGCCAGCAACGCGACGGCAAGCAGGAAGGAAAGGCGCATGCGGGCAGAATAGCGGCGGCTGGCGGGTCGGCGCGGGGGTGCGGAGGTTTCGCCGACAGCCCGCGGACAGCGAACGGTCAAGACGAAAGGTGTTCGATGGCGGCCACCGCACGGAAGCGATCGGCCAGCCGCTTGAGCAGCGCCAGCCGGTTGCCGCGCAATGCCGCGTCGTCCACGTTGACCATCACCCCATCGAAGAACGCATCCACCTGCGGCCGCAGCAGGGCCAGGCGGCCGAGTACGCGAATGTAGTCGTGCTGCTGCAGGGCTTCGTTGGTGTCGCCGATGGCCGCTTCCACCGCTTCGGCCAGCGCGCTTTCGGCCGGATCGTTCAGCAGGCTGCGGTCGATGACCTGCGGAACGGCGATGTCGGCCTTCTTCAGGATGTTGCCGATGCGCTTGTTGGCGGCGGCCAGCGCTTCAGCTTCTGGCAGCGCTGCGAATTGACCGATGGCGTCGAGGCGGGTGTCGAAGTCGTAGAGGGAGGCTGGACGCAGTTCGGCCACCGCATTGAAGTGCGAAGCGGGTACGCCCTTGTCGGCGTAGTAGCCGCGCAGGCGGTCGAGGATAAAGCCGTAGAGCTCGTGACTGCGTTCATCCATCGCAGCGAAAAGCTCTTCCTTTGTTTTGGCCGGGCCTTTCTCGCCGACCAATCCAACCGCCGACGCAATCAAGGTTGGCAGGTTCAGGTTGAATCCAGATTCGATGACCGTCCGCGCCAACCCCAGCGCATTGCGCCGCAGCGCGAACGGATCCTTGTTGCCGGTCGGCTTCAAGCCCGCAGCGAACCCTCCTGCCAAAGTATCCAGTCGCTCTGCAATCGCCAGCACCTTGCCCGTCGGCGACAGCGCAATGTCGTCGCCTGCAAACCGCGGCTGGTAGCTCTCATCAATCGCGAGGGCAACCTCGCTGGGCTCGCCCGCAGCGATCGCATAATGCCGCCCCGCGATGCCCTGCAATTCCGGGAATTCGTTGACCATGCGCGACTGCAGGTCGTTCTTCGACAGCTCAGCCGCGCGTCGCACCGCGGCAGGGTCGACACCGACTTCCCTGGCGACCGCTTCCGCGAGGGCGGCGACGCGCACGACCTTGTCGGCGATTGAACCGAGCTTTGCGTGGTAGGTGACGGTCTTCAGGCCCTCGCCCATCGACTCCAGGCCCTGCTTCAGGTCCTCGTCGAAGAAGAACTTGGCGTCGCTGAAGCGCGGACGGATCACCCGCTCATAGCCGTTGCGCACTTCGGCCACGTCCTGCGACTCGATATTGGCAATGCCGATGAAGTGCCGGGTCAGCCTGCCGCCGTCATCCAGCACCGGGAAGAATTTCTGGTTGGCTTCCATGGTCGCCACCAGTGCTTCCTGCGGCACCGCC
>JAJAZH010000130.1 GCA_026785815.1 Ramlibacter sp.
ATCACTGCCAAGATCCTCAAGTTCGACACCGAGAAGAACCGGGTTTCCCTGGGTCTCAAGCAGATGGGCGACGACCCGTGGATGGGCGTCAACCGCCGCTATCCGCAGGGCACGCGCATGTTCGGCAAGATCACCAACATCGCCGACTACGGCGCCTTCGTCGAGCTGGAACCCGGCATCGAAGGCCTGGTGCACGTCTCCGAAATGGACTGGACCAACAAGAACGTCGCCCCGTCCAAGATCGTCGCACTGGGTGACGAGGTCGAAGTGATGGTCCTGGAGATCGACGAAGACAAGCGCCGCATCAGCCTGGGCATGAAGCAGTGCAAGGCCAACCCGTGGCAGGAATTCGCGCAGAACACCAAGCGCGGCGACCGCGTCAAGGGCCCGATCAAGTCGATCACCGACTTCGGCGTGTTCGTCGGCCTGGCAGCAGGCATCGACGGCCTGGTGCACCTGTCGGACCTGTCCTGGAACGAGCCGGGCGAAGCCGCGGTGCGCAACTACAAGAAGGGCCAGGAAGTCGATGCGATCGTGCTGGCCGTCGACGTCGACCGCGAGCGCATCAGCCTGGGCATCAAGCAGCTCGATGGCGATCCGTTCGCCACCTTCGTGTCGATCCACGAGAAGGGCGCCGTCGTCTCCGGCAAGGTCAAGACCGTCGACGCCAAGGGCGCCGAGATCGACCTGGGCGAGGACATCATCGGCTACCTGCGCGCTTCGGAAATCTCCCGCGACCGCGTGGAAGATGCCCGCAACGTGCTCAAGGAAGGCGACGAAGTCTCAGCCGTGGTGGTCAACGTGGATCGCAAGACCCGCAACATCCAGCTTTCCGTCAAGGCCAAGGACATGGCCGACGAGCAGGGCCAGATGTCGAACCTGTCGCAGCAATCGTCGCGCGAGAACGCCGGCACCACCAGCCTGGGCGCCCTGCTGCGCGCCAAGCTGGACAACTCGGACTCCAAGTAAGAGGGACTGTCATGCCGGACTCGGTCCGGCATCCATACGCATCGGCAACATGGTTTGTCCGGCGATGTATGGATCCCGGGTCAAGCCCGGGATGACACCTGAAGACCTATGACCCGCAGCGACCTCGTCGAAGAACTGGCCAACCGCTTCAGCCAGCTCACGCACCGCGATGCCGAATACGCCGTCAAGACCATTCTTGACGCGATGGGCGAAGCCCTGGTGCGCGGGCACCGGATCGAGATCCGCGGCTTCGGCAGCTTCTCGATCAACCGGCGCCCGCCCCGCATGGGACGCAACCCGCGCTCCGGCGAAAGCGTGCACATTCCCGAGAAGCGGGTGCCTCACTTCAAGCCGGGCAAGGCCCTGCGCGAGGCGGTCGACAAGAGGACGGCTGAAATAGAAGCCGGCTCGAAATAGGCGCAATCGCTAAAATCCGGTCTCCCACGCAGGAGCTGGATTGAAATACTTCACGTGGCTGCTCAAGGCAGCCATTTTTTTTACCCTGTTCGCTTTCGCGCTGAACAACCAGCAGGATGCGACCGTGCACTTCTTCTTCGGCACGCAGTGGCGCGCGCCGCTGGTACTGGTGGTGCTGGCCGCCTTCGCGCTTGGACTGGCGATCGGCGCGCTGGGCATGGTGCCGCGCTGGTGGAAGCACCGGGTTGCCGCGCATCGCGCGCAGCACCCGCCCGCGGTCCCTGCCCCCGAGCTTGCGGCGCCAGCGGTCCCCCATGGACTTTGACCTCAGCTGGGTGCTGTGGGGCCTGCCGATCGCATTCGTCCTCGGCTGGGCCGCCTCCCGCTTCGACATCCGCCAGCTGCGGCTGGAAAACCGGCAGGCGCCGAAAGCCTACTTTCGCGGCCTGAACTTCCTGCTCAACGAGCAGCAGGACCAGGCCATCGACGCTTTCATCGAAGCAGTGCAGAACGATCCGGACACGTCCGAGTTGCACTTTGCCCTGGGCAACCTGTTTCGCCGCCGCGGCGAATACGAACGCGCGGTGCGGGTGCACGAACATCTGCTGTCCCGGGGCGACCTGGGACGCGCCGACCGGCAGCGGGCCCAGCACGCACTCGCGCTCGACTATCTCAAGGCCGGCCTGCTGGACCGCGCCGAGGAAGCGCTGCGCAAGCTCGATGGCACGGACTTCGAGGAACAGGCGTTGCTGGCCTTGCTGTCGATCTACGAACGCTCGCGCGACTGGACCCAGGCCAGCGCGACCGCCACCAAGCTCGACGCCGCCGGGTTCGGCAATTTCAGCGCCCGCCTGGCGCACTACCTGTGCGAACAGGCGGCGCAGGCGCCCAACGAGCAAGCCGAGCAACTGCTGCGCGACGCGATGAAGCAAGCGCCCGATGCGGCCCGTCCGGGCATGGAACTGGCTGCGTTGCATCGGCGCGCCGGTGACGATGCCGCCGCCTACGCGGCGCTGTCCCGGCTGGCCCACTCCGCGCCCTCTTCCATCCCTCTGATCGCCAGGCCGCTGACCGAGACAGCCCTGTCTTGCGGCCAGCGGGAAGAGGCGCTGGAGACCCTGAAGACCAGTTACGAACTGGCGCCCTCGATCGACGTGCTGGAAGGGATCGTCGCACTCGAGCCCGACCGCGACAACGCGCGCGGCTGGTATGTGCAACACCTCGCGCGCGAGCCGTCGCTGGTGGCGGCCACGCGCTGGCTCGCGGCCGAAAAGCTCGAGCACGAAGAGTTTCATCCGCAAGTGCAGCGCGCGCTGGATCACGCGGTCAAGCCGCTCACCCGCTATCGTTGCGCTGCCTGCGGCTTCGAGGCCAAGCAGCACTTCTGGCAATGCCCCGGTTGCCAGGCGTGGGACAGTTATCCTGCAAGACGGGTGGAAGAATTGTGACCACCCCTGAAGCGGCCTTTGGCCGCCTCCCCCACAAGGGGGCGCCACCAGCAGCCCGGCAAAGCCGGATCCGCGGTGACCGCTGGCAAGGCAGGATCCGAACATGATGAACCCGACGAAAGCGCAATTGTCCAGGGCCAGCGTGCTGGTGGTCGGCGACGCCATGCTGGACCGCTACTGGCACGGCGCGGTCGACCGGATCTCGCCAGAGGCGCCGGTGCCGGTGGTGAAGGTCACGCGCGAGGAAGAACGCATCGGCGCCGCGGCCAACGTGGCCTACAACGTGGTGACTCTTGGCGCCAAGGCGAGTTTCCTGGGCGTGGTCGGCGACGACGAGCCCGGCCGCAAGCTGGAGGCGCTGCTCAAGCAGACCGGCATCGCCGCCCACCTCAAGCGCGATCCCGGCCTGCGGACCACGGTCAAACTGCGCGTCATCGGCCGCCACCAGCAGCTGCTGCGGATGGACTTCGAGAGCGAGCCGGACCACGAGGCGCTCGCTTCGCAGGCCGAGGCCTTTGCGCGGCTCGCACCGGCGCACGGCGTCGTGCTGTTCTCCGATTACGGCAAGGGCGGGCTGGCTCACATTCCGGCAATGATCTCCACCGCGCGCGGCGCCGGACAGCCGGTGCTGGTTGATCCCAAGGGGTCAGACTATTCGCGTTACGCCGGCGCCTCCGTCATCACGCCCAACCGCGCCGAACTCCAGCAAGTGGTCGGCAGCTGGCGCGATTTCGAGGAACTCGGGCACAAGGCCCAGCGGCTGCGCGAGACGCTGCGGCTCGACGCGCTGCTGGTGACCCTGGGCGAGGACGGCATGACACTGTTCGACGGGCAGGGAAAACTGCATGTCGAGGCGCAGTCGCGCGAGGTGTTCGACGTCACCGGCGCGGGCGACACCGTCATCGCCACGCTGGCGGCGCTGGTCGCGGCTGGCCTGGACCTGCGGCACGCCATGCCGCTGGCCAACAAGGCGGGCGGCATCGTGGTGGGCAAGTTCGGCACCGCGACGGTGTCCTATGAGGAGCTGTTCGGATGAAACGCATCGTCGTGACCGGGGCCGCCGGATTCATCGGCAGCAACATTGTCAAGGGACTGAACGCCCGTGGCATCGACGAAATCATCGCGGTCGACGACCTGACGCAAGGCGACAAGTTCCGCAACCTGGCCGACCTCCGGATCGCCGACTATGTCGATGCCGCGAGCTTCTACAGCCGCTTTGCCGCCGGCGACTTCGCCGCGGTGGAGGCGGTGTTCCACGAAGGCGCCTGCAGCGACACGATGGAGAGCGACGGCAAGTACATGATGCAGAACAACTACACGCTGTCGTGTGGACTGTTCGACGCCTGCCAGCGGCTCGGCGCCCGCATGCTCTACGCCTCGTCGGCAGCAACCTACGGCGAGCCGAAGTCCGGGCCGGGTTCGACGGGCGCAGCGGTCGCGTTCCGCGAAAGTCCGGAATTTGAGCGGCCCCGGAATGTCTATGGCTGGAGCAAGTTGCTGTTCGACCAGAAGCTGCGGCGCGAGCTCGGCCAGCACTTCGAGGGCGCGAAGCACCAGGCCGTGGGCTTTCGTTACTTCAACGTCTACGGCCCGCGCGAGCAGCACAAGGGCCGGATGGCCAGCGTCGCTTTCCACCAGTACAACCAGTTTCGCGAGACCGGCAAGGTCCGGCTGTTCGGCGATTACGGCGGCTATGGGCCGGGCCAGCAGAAAAGGGATTTCGTGTTCATCGACGACGTGGTCGCGGTGAACCTGTGGTTCTTCGACCATCCGGGCAAGTCCGGGATCTTCAACCTCGGCAC
>JAJAZH010000131.1 GCA_026785815.1 Ramlibacter sp.
CAGGCGGCCAGCGCCGGCGCGGCCGGGGCGCCGCCGGGCGCGCGGCCGATCACTGGCGCCGAGAACCCGATCGCGTTGGGCGAGGCAGTGTTCCGCACGGCCGTGCCTGCCTGCGCAGCATGCCATTCGATCGCGCCGGGCGCGAATATGGCCGGGCCGACGCTCGCCGGCCTGGCCGAGCGTACGAGGCAGCTGCTCGCCTCCGGCCAGTACAAGGGCAAGGCCAAGGACCTCGCCGGCTACATCCGCGAATCGGTCCTCGAGCCGAGCGCCCATGTCGTGCCGGGCGCCATGTACTCGGCAGAGGGCGTTTCGTTCATGCCGACGACCTATGCGAAGGATCTGACCCCCGCCCAGGTCGACCAGCTGGCCGCCTACCTGTCCTCTCTCAGATAGACCGCCGGAGTCGCCGTGAGATACAAATCCCAATCCGTCGCGTACTGGTACTTCGCCGTCGCTCTCGCCTTGTTCGGCCTGCAGCTGGTGTTCGGCCTGTTGTCGGCCGCCAAGTACCTGGGCCCGGACCCGCTGCTCTACATCCTGCCGTTCGATGTCACCAAGGTCATCCACACCAACCTGCTGATTGTCTGGGTGCTCACCGGATTCATGGGTGCCACCTACTGGATGGTGCCGGACGAATCGCGCACCGAGCTGTACAGCACGAAGATCGCGTACGTGCAACTCGTACTGTGGACAGTCATGGGCGTCGTCACCGTCGCGGGGTACCTGTTCCGCTACGGCACCGGCAACAAGCTGCTGGAGCAGCCCCTGCCGTCGAAGATCGTGATCGTCATCGTCATGCTCATGTTCCTCTACAACGTCGGCATGACGATCAGGAAGTCGGGCCGCTTCACGACCACCGAGGGTGTGCTGCTCGCCGGCCTGGGCCTGGCAGCGGTGCTGTACCTGCCGGCGTTGCTGCACTACGAGAACTACACGGTATCGATCTTTTACCGCTGGTGGACGATCCACCTGTGGGTCGAAGGCGTCTGGGAGATGATCCAGGGCGGGTTCCTGGCTTATCTCCTGATCCGGCTCTCGGGTGCCGATCGCGAGGTCATGGAGAAGTGGCTCTACGTGATCGTCGGCCTGGTCTTCATCGCCGGCATCTTGGGCACGGCTCACCACTACTACTGGGTCGGTGTGCCGTACTACTGGTTGCCGATCGGCGGCATCTTCAGCGCGCTGGAGCCGGTGGCGCTGGTCGGCATGGCGATGTACGCCTATTCGTCAATCCGGCGCTCGGGCTTGGGTCACCCCAACAAGCTCGCCCTGCACTGGACCGTGGGCAGCGCCGTTTTCACGCTCTTCGGCGCCGGGCTGCTCGGCCTCGCCCATACCTTCCCAAGCGTCAACAAGTGGACGCACGGGACGCTGATTACCGCCATGCATGGCCACGCGGCCTTCTACGGCGCTTACGTCATGATCGTGCTGGCGATGATCACCTATGCCATGCCGTCGATGACGCGGCGGCCGGAAGAAGGCACACGGATGGGCTACACGGCGTTCTGGATGCAGATCGCTGGCATGTTCGGCATGACCTTGTCGTTTGGCACGGCCGGAATCGCCCAGGTCTACCTCGAGCGGATCATGGGTCTGGGCTACCTCGACGCGCAGCTGAAGATCCAGATCCACTTCGTCATGCTCATCATCACAGCGTCAATCTTCTCCATCGGAGTGGCTCTCTTCATCGTCGACTTCTTCAGGCACCGGCCGCATTTCGAGGTGACTGCCGAACCTGACGCCTTGCCAGGTTCCATGCGTCCGGCCGCAGCCTGAGTTGGACACGCCGCTGCCCGCGGCTGCGCCGGACGCGGCCGCTGCGCCGTACTACCTCGCCGGCGGCGACGAGGTGGAGGTCTTCGAGCGCTGCCATGCGAACAGCCTGGCCGTCATGCTCAAGGGTCCGACTGGCTGTGGCAAGACCCGCTTCATCGAGCATATGGCCTGGCGGCTCGGGCGCCCGCTGATCACGATCGCCTGTCACGACGACCTGACCGCCAGCGACCTGATCGGCCGGTTCCTGATCCGCCAAGACGGCACCGTCTGGCAGGACGGCCCGCTGACCCGCGCCGTCCGCGAGGGCGCGATCTGCTACCTCGACGAAGTGGTCGAGGCGCGCCAGGACACGGTGGTCGTGTTGCACCCGCTCACCGACTACCGTCGCATCCTGCCGATCGACAAGACCGGCGAGACGGTGCCGGCCGCGCCCGGCTTTCAGCTGGTGGTTTCATATAACCCCGGTTATCAACGCATGCTCAAGGACCTGAAGCCGAGCACGCGGCAGCGCTTCGTCGCTCTTGACTTCTCCTTCCCGGCGGCCGAGCGGGAAGCCGTTATCGTCGAGCGAGAAGGGGGGGCCGAGCCGGCTATGGCGCGGGCGCTGGTCTCGCTGGTACATCGCCTGCGCGGCTTGCAGGACCGCGGCCTCGCCGAGGTGCCGAGCACGCGCCTGCTGATCTCGGCTGCGCGTTTGATCGCGGCTGGCATCCCGGTACAGCGGGCCTGCCTCGTGGCCATCGTCTCGCCGCTGTCGGACGAGCCGTCGCTGGTCGCGGCGATGCAGGACCTGGTGGCCGCCACCTTCGTCTAGCGCCGCGTCATGGCTGAAGCAGAAGACGTCATCACCGATGTGGCGCGGCATGCCACTGTGTACGCGCAGAGCTTGTGGCGCCGCCATCGCCCGCCCTCGGCCGTGCCGGCGCCGCTCCGGCTCGCCGACGTCGCTCAGCGCCTCGACCTGCTGATCGCCGCTGTCTACGGCCGCAGCTTTGCGCTTCGGGTGGCCCAGCCGCCCGCGCCGCCAACCTGGCTCGGCAACCTGTTCGGCCGCCGTTTCCCGCCGCTCCGTCAGGCGCTGCCCGCGACCGATGGCGCGAGCATCTGGCTGCCCGCAAGCTTCGGTAGCGGCGAGATCGACTCGGTGGCCATGGCGCGCTTTCGCACCATCGCGTTGCAGCAGGCGATGCGGGCGGTGCGCGGCAGTGCGCGGCACTGGCGAGCGGATCAGCCCTTGCTGCTGCGGGAGCTCTACCTGCTGCTCGAGTCGCGTGCCGCCGACCATGCACTGGCGCGGCTGTTGCCGGGGCTCGCGCAGCCACTGCGCATCTTGCGTGCCTATGCCCTGCAGCGCCGCCCTGCGCTGGCGATGTTCTCCTTAGCGCACCGACCGCTGGAGGACATGGTGCGATGGGTGCTTCGCTCCGACCCGCTCGATGACGTCGATGAGCGACCGCCGGCCGGGATCGAACTCGGCACCCTGACGCTGCCGGCCGACCCCGCCAAGGTGCTCGAACACGCAGCGCGCTTGTGCAGCTCGTTCGCGGCGATTGAGACGCGATCGACGGAGCGGACCCGCCTGCTCTGGCGCGATGTCTGGCTGGGTGATCTGCGCCAACCTGGGGTCACGGCTCAGCCGAGAGGCGGCGACGTTGACAGCTTTCCGGCCGACGCCTCGAACGCCGCGCCGCCCCGTAGTGTCCGCCTTGCGCGCCGGCCGGAAGTGCGCGAGGAGATCGAGAACGAGGACGACGGCACGCCCGGCGCCTGGATGGTGCAGCCGGCGCCGCCCCACGAGCAGGCCGAGGATCCGATGGGCTTGCAGCGGCCAACCGACCGCGACAGCAGCACGGCTGCCGAAGACTTTGCCGATGCCTTGTCGGAGCTGCCGGAGGCGCGGCTGGTGGCGGCTCCCGGTCGACCGAAGGAGGTCCTGCTCTCCGACGACCCGCCCGCCGCGCGCGCCAGGAGTTCATCGACCGCGGCCAATTCGGTCGACTCGGCTGTCGCCCGCTACCCCGAATGGGACTGGCGCGCCGGCGCATACCGCGAGCCTGGGGCCACCGTCAGGCTGCTGGCTGCACCCGCGGGTCCGCAGCAATGGGTGAACGACACGCTCGAGCAGCGGCGCGGCATGCTGCATGAGATCCGCCGCCGCTTCGAGTTGTTGCGGGCCCGTCGCGTTCATGTGCGCAAACAGCTGGACGGGGACGAGATCGACCTCGAGGCGTGTATCGAGAGCCACGCCGATGTCCGCGCCGGCCTCCCGATGGCGGAGCGGCTGTACCAGAGCGAGCGGCGCGCCCGGCGCAACATGGCCATCATGCTGCTGGTCGACATCAGTGGCTCCACCGACGGGTGGATCGCTGCCGACAAGCGCGTCATCGACGTCGAACGCGAAGCGCTGCTGCTCGTGTGTATTGCTCTTGACGGCATGGCCGAGCCCTACAGCGTGCTCGCCTTTTCGGGCGAAGGACCGCACGGCGTCGTCGTGCGCAGTGTCAAGCGCTTCGACGAGCGCTACGACAACGCCGTGGCAGTGCGCATCGCCGGGCTGGAGCCCGAGCACTACACGCGCGCCGGGGCCGCAATCCGACATGCCAGCACCTTGTTGATGAGCGAGCCGGCGGAGCACCGCCTGTTGCTCCTGCTGTCCGACGGAAAACCGAACGACGTCGACGACTACGAAGGGCGTTACGGCGTCGAGGACATGCGGCAGGCAGTCACTGAAGCCCGGATGCAGGGCATCTCGCCCTTTTGCCTGACCGTCGACAGGCAGCCCGCCAGCTACCTCGCCGCGGTGTTCGGACCGCACCAGTACGCCATGCTGCCCCGGCCCGAGCTGCTGCCTCTGGTGTTGCTGGACTGGCTGCGCCGACTGGTGGCGCACTGAGGGAACGGGCCTGACGAAGCTATGAAGCATTCGCGCGAGTTCGGCTGCACCGCGCAGACCATCGCCAATTGGGTGGCGCAATCGGCACGGCCCTGATCGATCCGGGCAAACCCTGGCAGAACGCAAACGACGAGAGCTTCAACGGCAAGCTGCGCGACGAGTGCCTGAGCGTCGAGTGGTTCCGCTCGCGCGCAGAAGCCAAGGTCGTCATAGAAACATGGCGTCTTCACTTCAACGCCGTGCGGCCGCACAGCAGCCTGAAAACCTTTACTTCACTGGAGTTCAAGCAGCAGCATCAACCCGTCCCCAACCGAGCCGTCCTCCAGGAATGATTGGCCCGAACAACCAGGGGCAGGTCACCAGTGTTGCCCGTGCGAGCTCATTTTCTTCTAATGGACTAGACGTGGCCGTAACGCCCATTGAGGATGCCTTCGAGCAGCAGGGTGGGTGCCATCGCCTGCATCGGCGAGCGGATTCCTTGCAATCTCAACGCACCAGGTTCTCGATCAAGGTTGCCATTCCCATGCCGGACCCCAGGCACATACTGATGACGGCATAGCGCCCGCCGGAGTCGGCCAGATGGTGCATGGCCGTGATGGTCATTCGCAGGCCGGTGGCGCCGGGCGGGTGGCCGATGCTGATGCCGCCGCCATACAGGTTGGTGCGTGCCTTCGGAATGCCGAGTTCGCGTTCGGCGTGGAGGTTGACGACAGCAAAGGCTTCGTTGATCTCGAAGTAGTCGATGTCGGCCACCGTCAGGCCGGTACGCTGCAGCAGCTTGCGCACGGCCGGCACCGGGCCGGCGCCCATGATCTCGGGCGCCACACCCACCACGGCCCAGTCCACCAGGCGCGCCTGTGCGGGCACGCCATGGGCTTGGGCGGCGGCGCCCCTGGCCACCACCAACGCAGCGGCACCGTCGGTCACGCCGCTGGAATTGCCGGCGGTGACCTGGCCCAGGCCGTCCTTGCGAAAGGCGGGCTTGAGCGTCCCCAGCTTCTCGCGCGTGATCTGCGGGCGCGGAAATTCGTCTTGCTCGAAGCGGCGCACGCCCGGTTTGCCCTTGCCCGGGGCGGGCACGTCGATGGGTGCAATCTGGCGCGCCAGGAAGCCTGAGGCCATGGCCGCACCGGCGCGCTGCTGGCTCATGAAGCCCCAGTCGTCCATGGCCTCGCGGGTGTAACCAAAGCGCGCGGTCAGGTTCTCTGCGGTGTCGCCCATCAGCTCGCGCGTGAACGGGCAACGGTAGATGTAGTCCAGGCCGTCGACGAACTCGAATGGCCCGCGCTGCGCGCCCCAACGTACCTGGTGCGCCAGGTAGGGCACGCGAGAAAAGTTCTCGCCGCCGGCGGCCACGGCAACCTCGCTGTGGCCAGAGTGGATCTGCTGCGCCGCACTGACGATGGCCTGCGAGCCGGTGCCACAGGCGCGCGACACACCGAGCGCGGCGCTCTCTTCGGGCAGGCCGGCCTGCAGCGCGATCTTGCGACTGACGAACAGGCCGTCGTGGTCGACCGGCGCGACGTTGCCGAACACCAGGTGGTCGACAGCAGTGGCCGCCAGACCAGCGCGAGCCAGGCAGGCCTTGACCACATGCACGCCCAGTTCGGACAACGGCACGTCGCGCAACGACTGGCCGAAATCGCCGAACGGCGTGCGCACGCCGGAACTCAACACGATGTCTTGAAAGCTCATGGGCAGAAGCGCCCGGCCTAGGTGCCGCGCGCTGTGGTGGGACGGGAATCACTATACCGACCAGCGTGTTCGTTAGCAAACGATTGCTTGTTATAGTGGCCGCACGAACTCCTCACCGATGGCCACCTCCCGCGCTTCATCCGTCCTCGCTGCACGCGTCACCCCGGGTGCCAGCGTGCACGCAAACAGCCGCGCGCCGCAGCTGCTGGATGCCGCGGCGCAGCTGTTCTGCCGGCACGGCTACGAGGGCACGACGGTACGCGACATTGCGCGGGCGGTGGGCATGCTGCCGGGATCGCTGTATTGCCATTTCGCCACCAAGGAAGACCTGCTGGTGGCGGTGTACTTGCGCGGCGTGGAGCAGATCTGCGCGGCGGTGCAGTCGGCAGTGCAGCCGCTGACCGAACCCTGGGCGCGGCTCGAGGCGGCCTGCGTGGCCCACCTCGAGTCCATCCTGCGCGACGATGCCTACGCCCGCGTGGTGGTGCGCGTGCGCCCGGCCGATGTTCCTGCCGCCGCGGGGTCGATGACGGTCGAGCGCAACCGCTACGAAGCGATGTGGTCTTCGCTGTTGGCCGAGCTGCCGCTGCCGCCTCGCACCGATCGCAAGGCCGCGCGCCTGATGCTGTTGGGTGCGCTGAACTGGTCACAGAACTGGTATCGCCCGGATGGCGGCGCCACCCCGCGCAAGTTGGCGCGCCAATTCACGGCCCTGCTGCGCCAGGGCTTGGAGAACCCCGCATGAACGTCCCCACCGCCAACGGCGTCATCCCCAAGGTGCTGGTCACGAAGATTGGCTTCGACGGCCACGACCGCGGCAGCCGCATCGTCGCGGCGGCGCTGCGCGACGCCGGGATGGAGGTGATCTACACGCCGCCGTGGCAGGAAATTGACACCGTCGTGAAGCTCGCCACCGAGGAGGATGTGGACGTCATCGGCATTTCGTCGCTGGCCACCGACCACCTCATCGTCCCTAAGCTGATGGTGGCGCTGCGCGAGGCGGGTCTGGGCGACACCGCGGTGATCGTGGGCGGCATCGTGCCCGATGAAGACGAGCAGATGCTGCTGGACGCCGGCGTGGCGCGAGTGTTCCATCCTGGCAGCCCCTTGTCGGCCATCACCGACTACGTGCGTGAGATCACGCCAGACTTGCGCGCGCGGCGCGCCGCGACCTGACTCCCGGCCCAGCCCCTGCCATTGCCTACGGAGCCTCTCATGAACAAGCCAACCGATGCGTCCCTGCTGGCCGCCATTGCCGATGCACCGGAGCGCGCCTTGGCACAGTGGCAGAAGGAATACGGACAGCAGATCGGCACCGATCGCGCTGTCTTCAACCGCTCGGGGTTGCCGATCAAGCCGCTGTACACGGCGCGGGACAGTAGCCAGGACCCCACGGACGGGACCGGCTTGCCTGGCCAGGCGCCGTATACGCGCGGCATCTACGCCACCATGCACCGTGGCCGCACCTGGACGCAGCGCCAGCTTACCGGCCTGGGCACACCGGCCGAGTACAACGAGCGGCTGCTGGGCGTGCTCGCGCAAGGGGCCACGGCGGTCTCGCTGATCCCCTGCAACTCGGTCTTTCGCGGTTTTGACGCCGATGAGTCGCACATCGAACTGCTGGGCACCTGCGGGACGGTGGTCAACACCGCCGACCACATGGACCGCGCGCTGAAGGGCGTGGACCTGGCCGCCACGTCGTGTGCGCTGAACGACCCCAGCCCGTTTACGCTGCTGGCCTTCATGCTGGCGGCGGCCAAGCGGCGTGGCACCGATTGGCGACAGGTCAGCGGAACCAGCAACCAGAGCGACTACATCAGCCACTACGTCGCCAACCACATGTTCTTCCGCATAGCACTGCCGGGTGCGCGGCGCATCCTGGGTGACCACATTGCCTTCTGCAACGAGTTCGTGCCGAAGTGGAATCCGATGTCGGTGGTGGGCCAGCACATGCAGCAAGCGGGCGCTAACCCGGCCGAGGCCGTGGCTTTCACGCTCAGCACCGCGATCCAGAACGCCCAGGACTGCATCGCCCGCGGCATGGACCCCGACCAGTTCCTGCCGCGCTTCACCTTCTTCTTCGACATCTCGGTCAGCTTCTTCGAGGAGGTGGCCAAGTTCCGTGCCGCACGGCGCATCTGGGCCCGGGTCACGAAGGAAGTCCTGGGCGCGAAGGATCCGCGCTCCTGGCGCTTCAAGTTCCACGCCCAGACATCCGGGGTGGACCTGACGCGCCAGCAGCCGCTGAACAACATCGCGCGCGTCACCGTGCAGGCCATGGCGGGCATCTTCGGCGGCCTGCAGTCGTTGCACACCGATGCCTACGATGAGGCGCTGTCCTGCCCCAGCGAATTTGGCGCGCGCATTGCCGTGGCCACGCAGAACATCCTGCGTGAGGAAGCGCATCTCACGGACGTCATCGATCCCCTGGGCGGCAGCCACTACGTCGAGGCGCTCACCGACCAGATGCAGGCCGAGATCGAACGTCTGATGGCCATCATCGAAAAGGCGGGCGGCATGTACCAGGCGGTGGAAAGCGGCCTGGTGCAACGCATGATCGGCGAATCGGCGCACAAGTTCCAGGCCCAGCTCGATGCCGGCGAACAGACCGTGGTGGGCGTGAACGCCTACCAGCTGGATGAAGACCGCAGCGCGCGGCCGGTGAATGCGCGGCCCGATCGTGCAGCGATGCAGGCCCATGTGGACAGCGTGCGCGCGTTCAAGGCCGGGCGCTCGGCGGTCGATGTGCAACGCGCGCTGGACCAGCTCGCCCGCGCTTGCGGCGATGCCTGCGACAACATCTTCGGCCGCGTCGTCGAAGCCGCCGAGGCCGGCGTGACACATGGCGAGATCTGCGCCACGCTGCGGCGCGAACTGGGCTTCGGGCACGTTCAGGCGCTGGTGTGACAGCACGCGAGGCCCACGAACCTGCGGCGGCCGAGCCATTTGGTGCAGGCCAGCCACCAAGCCTGCCCGCAGGCCTGCTGGCCGGCGAGCGCCGTACCGTGGCGCGGGCCATCAGCCGCATCGAACAGGGCGGGCGAGAAACCCGGGCTTTGCGCGCCGCGTTGCAGCCGCATCTGGGCCGCGCGCATGTGCTGGGCATCACCGGGGCTCCAGGTGCGGGCAAGTCCACGCTCGTGCATGCGCTGCTGGGCGAGTTGCTCGCGCGCGGCCAGCGCGTGGGCGTAGTCGCCGTGGACCCATCGAGCCCGCTCACCGGGGGCGCGGTGCTCGGCGACCGCGTGCGCATGGGCGAGCACGGCGCGCACGCGGATGTCTTCATCCGCTCGGTGGCTTCGCGCGGGCACCTGGGCGGCCTGTCGGCCAGCACCAGCGGCATCGTGGACGTGATGGACGCCGCCGGTTTCGACACCGTGATCGTCGAGACCGTCGGCGCCGGCCAGAGCGAAGTGGAGATCATGCGTGTGGCCGATACGCGCATCGTCGCCTGCCCGCCCGGGCTGGGTGACGGCGTGCAGGCCATCAAGGCCGGCATCCTGGAGATCGCCGACCTGCTGGTGGTGACCAAGTGCGACCTGCCCGGCGCCGAGGCTACCGCGCGCGACCTGCGCGACATGCTGCACCTGCGCGCCGCAGGTGCCGAAGGCGGGTGGCAGGTGCCGGTACTCAAGGTGAGTGCTTCCGAAAGCCAAGGCGTGGCCGAGCTGGCGCAAGGCCTGCTGGACCATGCCGCGCGGGCCGGCCGTGGGCGGCGGCTGCGCATGCCACAGGCGCCGACCGCGCAAGACGAATTCGGCCAACGCGTGGCCCGCCTGGCCGCCGCCGACCCGCTGGCGCGGCTGCTGGGTCTGAGCTGCAGTTCAGGGAGCGAAGGTGCGGCCAAGGTCAGCCTGCGCGTCGACGAGCAGCACCTCAACTTCAACGGCAGCTGCCATGGTGGCGTGATCTTTGCGATGGCCGACACGGCCTTCGGGCTGGCTTCCAACTCGCGCGGCGTGCTCGCGGCGGGCATCGATGCGCACATCACCTACCAACGCGCGGTGCGTGCGGGCGAGGTGCTCACTGCCAGCGCGAACGAGGTGTCGCGTTCGCGTCGCCTGGCCACCTACCGCGTCGACGTGACGAACGATTCAGGTCAATCGGTCAGCAGCTTCACGGGCACGGTGTTTCTCGAAGCTGCGATATGAACTCAACCCCCACTGGAGAACCAGCATGACGGATCGTCAACACCTTGTGCAACGCCGGCACATCATCGGCGCCGCGGCGGCGTGTTGCGCCCTGGGCAGCGTGGGCCCATTGCGGGCGCAGGGCACCTGGCCGGACAGGCCGGTGCGGCTGGTGGTCGGCTTTCCGCCGGGCGGGGGCGTTGACGTGATGGCGCGCATCGTCTCGCAACCGCTGTCCGAGGTGCTGGGCAAATCCATCGTGGTGGACAACAAGCCCGGCGCCAGCAGCAACCTGGCCATGATCGAAGTGGCGCGGGCGCCGGCCGACGGCTATTCCATCCTCATCGGCCCGACGACGGTGGAAAGCGCCAACCCGTTTCTCTACAAGGCCGCGGCCAACCCGGCGACTGACCTGCTGCCCGTGGCCGGCATCGGCCGCTACCAGCTGCATCTGGTGGTGCGCAATGGCTTTCCCGGCAAGGATCTGGCCGAGTTGATCGCCTATGCGCGCAACAACCCCGGCAAGCTCAACTATGCCTCCGCCGGAGCCGGCACCACGCCACACCTGGTGAGTGAGCTGTTCTTGCAGCAGGCGGGCATCCAGGCCTTGCATGTTCCCTACCGTGGCTCGGCGCCGGCGCTGCAAGCGGTGTTGGCTGGCGAGGCCGACTTCGTGATGGACCCGGGCATCTCGGTCCAGCATGTGAAGGCCGGCAAGGTGCAGATGTTTGGCGTCGCCAGCGGCGCGCGCTCGCGTCAATTGCCCGATGTACCCACGATGAGCGAAGGCGGCGTGCAGGGGCTCGACTTCGATACCTGGGTGGGCTTGTGGGCGCCCGTCGGCACGCCGGAGGAGGCGCGCAGCAAGCTCGCGCGCGGGCTGTCGCAAGTGCTGGCGCAGCCGGCCGTGCAGCAGAAGATGCAGGCCCTTAACGGCGAGGCGCTGTTCATTGACACGCCGCAGTTCCGCAGCCTGCTGGAGCGTGAGACGAGGGCCTTCTCCGGCCTGATCAAGAGCCGGAAGATCGCAGCGGAATAGCACCACAGCCCGCCGTTGCCAAAGAAATTGGCCCTGCGCATGCGCACCCTGAACGATGCCTTTGTCGCCGCGTGCGGCCGTGCCGCCGACCTGCCTTTCCTGGCCGAGTCGGCACTCTCCGGGGGCCGAGTCTGGACTTACGACGCCACTGAGCAGGAAGTGCATCGCCTGGCCGAGATCTACCGTTCACACGGCTGGGGCGCAGGCCATCGCGTGGCGCTCGGGGTGGGCAACCACCCCCGTCACTTCTTCCACTTCCTGGCACTCAACCGCCTGGGCGCGTCCGTCGTGCCGCTGAACCCTGACCACCGCGCGGGCGAGATCCGTTACGCGCTGTCGCACTCGGGCGCTGACCTGGTGGTCAGCGGTGCCGACCGCCACCCTCTGATTGACGAGGTAATGGCGGCCAACGCCGCTATCGCGCGCGTGCCCCGGATGCTGGTGGATGCGCTTGCCCGCAGCTTGCCCGATGCGCCGGCGGGGCGCACCGTGCCCGCCGACAGCTTGCAGGCCGAGGCCGCGATCCTCTACACCTCGGGCACCTCGGGCCGCCCCAAGGGCTGTGTGCTGAGCAACGACTACGTGCTTGGCGCGGGTGCGTGGTACGCCGACATCGGCGGCCTGCTGACCTTCCAGCGCGGACAGGACCGCTTGCTCAACCCCTTGCCCGTGTTCCACATGAACTGCGCCATGGTCTCGTTCTCGGCCGTCTGCCAGACCGACAACTGCCTGGTGCTGCCCGACCGCTTCCACGCCGGCGCCTGGTGGGAAGACTGCGTGAGGTCGCGGGTCACGGTCATCCACTATCTGGGCATCATGCCGCCGGCCCTGTTCAAGCAGCCGGTGAACGAGTGGGAGACGCAGCACCGCATCCGCTTCGCACTCGGCGCCGGCTGCGACCCGACACTGCACGGGCCTTTCGAGCAGCGCTTCGGCTTCCCGCTGGTGGAGGTGTGGGGCATGACCGAGACCGGCCGCTTCCTGGCCAACAACGTGGACCCACGCCAGGTGTACACCCGCGCCTTCGGCCGCGAGCGCGAGCCGATCGAGTTGCGCCTGGTGGACGATGGCGGTGTGGATGTGGCCGATGGTCAGCCCGGCGAACTGCTGGTGCGCAACAGTGGCACCGATCACCGCCAGGGTTTTTTCAGCGCCTACCTCGACGACCCCGAGGCCGACGCCAAGGCCTGGCGCGGCGGTTGGTTCCACACCGGCGACGTCGTCACCCGCGACGCCAGCGGCATGCTGTACTTCGTGGACCGCCGCAAGGATATGGTGCGCCGCTCGGGCGAGAACATCTCCGCCAGCGAAGTGGAAGCCACAATGTCCATGCACCCGGCGGTCAACCGGATTGCCGTCGTGCCCGTACCGGACGAGCTGCGCGACGAAGAGGTGATGGCTGTTGTCGTGCCCGCCACGGGCACGCCGCCTACCGCGGAAACCGCCCAAGCGCTGGTGCGCCATTGTCTGGCAGAGCTGGCGTACTACAAGGCGCCCGGCTGGGTGGTGTTCCGCGAGGCATTGCCCACCACGCCGACCAACAAGATCCAGAAGAACCTGATCTTCGAGTCGGGCTCAGACCCCCGGCTGGGTGCCTTCGACAGCCGGTCGATGAAGTCCCGCACGGCAGTACATTGACGGCCATGGGAGGTCGCCCGAGATGACACCCGCCCTGCTGCAGGCCGACGCGATTCACCTCGGATTCGGCGGCATCAAGGCGCTGTCAGGCGTATCGCTGGCTGCGCGTGCCGGCGAGATCACGGCCATCATCGGCCCCAACGGCGCGGGCAAGACGAGCCTGTTCAACGCCATCTCGGGCTTCTACAAGCCGCAGCAGGGGCGGGTGCACTTCGAGGGGCGCGACATCACTGCGCAAGGCCCCGCCCGGCGGGCCGCGCTGGGGCTGGCGCGCACCTTCCAGAACGTGGCGTTGTTTCGCGGCATGTCGGTGCTGGACAACATCAAACTCGGCGGCCACACGCGGCTGGCGGCCAACCCCTTCACCGCACTGTGGTACCTGGGCCCGGCGCGGCGCGAAGAGGTGGCGCTGCGGCGCGAGATCGAACGCGAGGTGATCGACTTCTTGGAGATCGACCACGTGCGCCACCAGAGCGTGGCGTCCCTGTCCTACGGCCTGCAAAAGCGCGTGGAGCTGGCGCGCGCGCTGGCCATGCGGCCGAAGGTGCTGATGCTCGACGAACCCGTGGCCGGCATGAACCGCGAAGAGACGGAAGACATGGCGCGCTTCATCCTCGACATCCAGGAAGAGCGCGGCATCACCGTGCTGCTGATCGAGCACGACATGGGCCTGGTGATGGACATCTCCAACCACGTGGTGGTGCTCAATTTCGGCCAGGTCATCGGCACCGGCGCGCCGGCCGAAGTGCGGCACAACCCCGAGGTGGTGCGTGCCTATCTGGGTGACAAGGCCGTGGCAGGGGTCAGCGCATGACGGGCGGCTTCGACTGGATCGCCCTGGCGGAATACAGCGTCATCGGCTTGCTGTCGGGCGGCTTGCTGGCGCTGATCGCGCTGGGCTTCGTGCTCATCTACAAGGGCACTGGCGTCATCAACTTCGCGATGGGCGAATTCATGATGCTCGGCGCCTACTTCTTCTACACCGCCAACGTGATGTGGCAGTGGCCCGCCTGGGCGGCCTTGCCGGCGACGCTGGCCGCCGTGGCGCTGGTGGCCGCGCTGATCGAACGCACGCTGCTGCGGCCGCTGTCGGGGCAGCCCGTGATTTCGGTGCTGATGGCGACCATCGGGCTGGCCAGTGCGCTGCACGGCGGGGTGGACGCCGTCTGGGGCGGCAACAACTACGAGATGCCGGCCATGCTGTCGCGCAAACCCTTCACGGTGGGCGACATCTTCATCCCCGGCCAGGTGGTGTGGAGCTTCGCGCTGGCGGCGGTGGTCATCACCGGCTTCACGCTGTACTTCCGCTATTCCAGGACCGGCATCGCGATGCGCGCGGCGGCCAGCGACCCGCTCACCGCCTACGTGCTGGGCATCGACGTGCGGCGAACGCAGGCGCTGACTTGGATGTTCGCCGGCATGGTGGGCGCGGTGGCCGGCATCGTGGTGGCGTCGATGACCAGCCTTTCGCCGGCCCTGGGCGGCGCCGCGCTGGGCGTGCTGGCGGTCATCATCCTGGGCGGGCTGGACAGCATTGCCGGCGCCATCGTGGCCGGGCTGCTGGTCGGTCTGATCGAAAGCCTCACCGCGGCCTACCTGGGTGGCAAAGTGCGCGACATCGTGCCTTACGCCACCGTTCTCGTGATCCTGCTGATCAGGCCGTACGGCCTGTTCGGCACACGACGAATCGAGAGGTTGTGAATGCGCATCGGTGACTTCCGCGCCAGCTATGCGCACGACGAGGCGCTGTGGCCCACACGGGTGCAGCAAGCCTGGCTGGTGGCGCTGGCCGTGGCCTTGGTGATGCTGCCGCTCGGCGTGAACGGTTACGTCGTCGGCCTGGCCTGCATGGTTGGCATCCACTGCATCGCTGCGGCCGGGCTGAACATCATGACGGGCTACACCGGCCTCATCTCGCTCGGGCATGCTGCCTTCATGGGCGTGGGATGCTATGCCGCAGCCTGGGCGGCCCAACGCGGCGTGCCCACGCTGCTGACATTGCTGTGGGGCGGGGGCCTGGCCGCGCTGCTGGGCATCGCCGTGGGGCTTCCCAGCCTGCGCATCAAGGGCCTGTACCTGGCGGTGGCCACGCTGGCCACGCAGTTCCTGCTGGTCTACGTGTTCCGCGAATGGGACAGCGTCACTGGCGGCGTGCGAGGCGTGAACGTGCCCAACGCCAGCCTGTTCGGCTTCGAGTTGCTGAACGATCACCGCATGTATTACCTGATCGTTCCGGTGGCCGCACTGATGATGGTGGGCGCACGCAATCTTTTTCGCACACGGGTGGGCCGCGCCTTCATCGCCATCCGCGACAAGGACATCTCGGCCGAGGTGCTGGGCATCAACCTGCTGCACTACAAGCTGGCCTCGTTTGCCATCGGCAGCTTCTACGCTGGCGTGGCTGGTGCCCTGCTCGGATACTTCTACCGCGCGATGACGCCCGAGTACTTCACGCTGCAGCTGTCCATCTTCTACCTGGCGGCCATCATCGTGGGCGGCCTGGGCAGCATGCTGGGCACGATCTTCGGTGCCATCTTCATGACGCTGGTGCCCGAGTTGCTGCGCGCCGGCGTGGCGCTGGTGGCGCAGTGGGCACCGCGCGCCACTGAAATTCTCAGCCCCATCCAGCAGGTGGTGTTCGGCCTGCTGATCATGGGCTTCCTGGTGTTTGAGCCGCATGGCCTGCTGGAGATGTGGCGGCGAGTGCGGCGTGTGTTCCACCTGTGGCCCTTCAGGGCCTGACTGTTCACAAGGAGACAAGAATGAGCGATCACAACGACAACAACGACCAACACGACGCTGCCAACCCTGCGCGCCGTCGCATCGTCGGTGCCGGCCTCGGTGGGGCCGCGCTTTCGGCGCTGCCACTGCACGCTGCCCTGGCGCAAAGCGGGGAACTGGTCGTGGCCGCCGCGCCACCCATCACCGGCGTGTTTGCCGTCGCGGGCGTCGGGCTGCACCCGGGCCTGGGCGCCTACTGCGACTGGCGCAACCAGGCCAAGGGTGGCGTGGCCGGGCGCAAGCTGCGCTACATCGGCGAGGACTCCGGCTACAAGATGGACCAGGCCATGAG
>JAJAZH010000132.1 GCA_026785815.1 Ramlibacter sp.
AATCCAGGGCTCCCGTCTTCAAGGCACCATGCCCTGGACCCCCGCCTTCGCGGGGATGACGAATAGTGGTCATGCTGTTTCTCCCTGCTCGAGCGTCGGCTTGATCAACTGGTCGGCGACGGGCGTGTCGAGCCAGTCGATCTTGTTCATCTTGCGGACCACCACGAACTCGTCGCGGTTGGTGCCGATGGTTCCGTAGTAGTTGAAGCCGTAGCTGAACTGGGCGTAGCCGCCGATCATGTGGGTGGGCTTGAGCACGATGCGGGTCACCGAGTTGTGGATGCCGCCGCGGGCGCCAGTGATCTCCGAGCCGGGCGTGTTCACGATCTTTTCCTGCGCGTGGTACATCATCACCATGCCGGGCGGCACGCGCTGGCTGACCACCGCGCGGGCGGCGATCGCACCGTTGATGTTGAACAACTCGATCCAGTCGTTGTCGACGATCCCGGCACTCTTTGCGTCGTCCTCGCTCATCCAGACGCAGGGGCCGCCGCGGCTGAGCGTCAACATCATCAGGTTGTCGGTGTAGGTGCTGTGGATGCCCCACTTCTGGTGCGGCGTGATGAAGTTCAGCGCGATCTCGGTGTTGCCGTTGGGCTTGATGCCGTGGATGCCTGCCGTGGTCTTCAGGTCGACCGGCGGCCGGTAGCTGCTGAAGCCTTCGCCGAACGCCTGCATCCACGGGTGGTCCATGTAGAACTGCTGGCGCCCCGTCAACGTGCGCCACGGGATCATCTCGTGCACATTGGTGTAGCCGGCGTTGTACGAGACGGTCTCGCTCTCGATGCCGCTCCAGGTCGGCGAGCTGATGATCTTGCGCGGCTGGGCCTGAATGTCACGGAAGCGGATCTTCTCGTCCTCGCGATGGATCGCCAGGTGGGTGTGGTCGCGCCCGGTCTGCTTGCCCAGCGCTTCCCAGGCTTTCACCGCCACGTGGCCGTTGGTCTCCGGGGCCAGCAGCAGCACCACCTCGCAGGCGTCGATGTCGGTCTCGATCTTCGGCATGCCCAGGGTGATTCCATCGGTCTTGACCAGGCCATTGAGCTCGCCGAGCTGGCGCACCTCGGTCTGGGTGTTCCAGGCGATTCCCTTGCCGCCATTGCCCACCTTGTTCATCAGCGGTCCGAGCGCGGTGAAGCGCTTGTAGACGTTCGGATAGTCGCGTTCGACCACTTGCATGTTGGGAGCGGTCTTGCCGGGGACAAGTTCGCATTCACCGCGTTTCCAGTCCTTCACTTCAAAGGGCTGGGCCAGCTCGCCCGGGGTGTCGTGCATCAGCGGCGTCAACACCAGGTCGCTTTCCACGCCCAGGTGGCCGACACAGACCTCGCTGAAGGTCTTGGCAAACCCCTTGTAGATGTCCCAGTCGCTGCGCGACTGCCAGGCCGGATCGACGGCCGTGGACAGCGGGTGGATGAAGGGATGCATGTCGCTGGTGTTGAGGTCGTTCTTCTCGTACCAGGTGGCGGTCGGCAGCACGATGTCCGAGTACAGGCAGGTGGTGCTCATGCGGAAATCCAGCGTGACCAGCAGGTCGAGCTTGCCTTCCGGGGCCTTGTCGTGCCAGACCACTTCGGTCGGCTTGGCATCGCGGCCGACGCCGGGCCGCCCCAAGTCGGCCGTGCCCCCAGTGGGGGAGGCGCGCAGCGCTTCGGGGGCGTCCTGTTCTCCCAGATCCTTGCCCTGGACGCCGTGGCTGGTTCCCAGCAGGTGCTTGAGGAAATACTCGTGGCCCTTGCCGGACGAGCCCAGGATGTTGGAGCGCCACACGAACATGTTGCGCGGCCAGTTGTCCGGGTGGTCGGGGTCGGTGCAGCTCATCTTCAAGGAGCCGTCCTTGAGCGCCTTGACTGCGTAGTCCTTCGGGTCGGCACCGGCAGCCACCGCATCGCGCACCACCTGCAGCGGATTGGTCTGCAGCTGCGGCGCGCTCGGAAGCCAGCCCATGCGCTCGGCGCGCACGTTGTAGTCGATCATGCTGCCGCCGTAGAGCTTCTTGTCGGCCAGCGGGGAAAGCACTTCCTCCATCCCCAGCTTCTCGTAGCGCCACTGGTCGGTGTGGGCATAGAAGAAGCTGGTGGAGTTCATCTGCCGCGGCGGGCGGATCCAGTCCAGCGCGAAGGCCAGCGGCGCCCAGCCGGTCTGGGGCCGCAGCTTCTCCTGGCCGACGTAGTGGGCCCAGCCGCCGCCGCTCTGGCCGATGCAGCCGCACATCATCAGCATGTTGATGACGCCGCGGTAGTTCATGTCGCTGTGGTACCAGTGGTTCATCGCGGCGCCGATGATCACCATCGACTTGCCGTGCGTCTTGTGCGCGTTCTCGGCGAACTGGTGCGCCACGGTGATCAATTGGGCCCGAGGCGTTCCGGTGATGCGTTCCTGCCAGGCCGGTGTGTAAGGGTGGTCGTCGTCGAAGCTGCCGGCGGCGAATTCACCGGCAAGGCCGCGCGCCACGCCGTAGTTGGCCACCTGCAGGTCGAACACGGTGGCCACCAGGGCCGAACGTTCCTCGCCGGCCTTGCCCAGAGCGATGCGCTGGACCGGCACCGTGCGGACCAGCACATCGGACTGTTCATTACTTGGGAAATGCGCGCTCGCGATGCCGCCGAAATACGGAAAGCCCACCTTCGCGGTCTCGCTGGAGGCCTGTTCGCCTTCCAGCACCGAGAGTTTCAGCTTCACGTCGCCTCCATGCCGCGCTTCCTTCGCTTCCAGATTCCACTGGCCGGCATCGGCGCGGCCGTCGGCGCCCCAGCGGAAGCCGATGGCGCCTTGCGGCACCACCACCTTGCCGGAGACGTCCATCGCCACGGTTTTCCACTCCGGGTTGTTGGCCTGGCCCATCTGGCCGTTGAAGTCGGACGCGCGGACATAGCGGTCCGGCACCGTGATCACTTCACCGCTGGGCAGAACGTGTTCCTTCAGCATCACCAGCATCGGCATGTCGGTGTAGCGGCGCACGTAGTCGTCGAAGTAGGCGCTGCGTGTACGCCGAGCCCCCACGCCGCCTGAGGGCGGCTGCCCCCCGGGGGGGCCCGAAGAACTTGGGGCGGCCCTGCGTTCTTCGCCGCTGTCCGGAAAGTAGAACTCCTTCAGGATCACATGGCCCATCGCCATGGCCACCGCGGCATCGGTGCCCTGCTTGGGGTTCATCCAGATGTCGGCGAGTTTGGCCACCTCGGAATAGTCCGGTGTCACTGCCACCGTCTTGGTGCCCTTGTAGCGCACTTCGGTGAAGAAATGCGCGTCGGGTGTGCGCGTCTGCGGCACGTTGGAGCCCCAGGCGATGATGAAGCTCGAGTTGAACCAGTCGGCCGATTCGGGCACGTCGGTCTGCTCGCCCCAGACCTGCGGGCTGGCCGGCGGCAGGTCGCAATACCAGTCGTAAAAGCTCATGCAGACGCCGCCGATCAGGCTCAGGTAACGGGACCCGGCGGCATAGCTGACCATGGACATGGCGGGGATTGGCGAGAAGCCGATGACCCGGTCCGGCCCGTGTTTCTTGATCGTGTAGACGTTGGCCGCGGCGACGATCTCGTTGACTTCGTCCCAGCTGGAACGCACAAACCCCCCGAGGCCGCGCACCGCCTGGTAGTCGTTGCGCTTCGCATCGTCTTCCACGATCGAGGCCCAGGCGTCGACCGGATCGCAACCCAGCCGCGCCTCGCGCCAGCTCTTGAGCAGCCGCCCGCGCACCATCGGGTACTTCACGCGGTTGGCGCTGTACAGGTACCAGCTGTAGCTGGCGCCCCGGGCGCATCCGCGCGGCTCGTGGTTGGGCATGTCGAAACGCGTGCGCGGATAGTCCGTCTGCTGGGTTTCCCAGGTGACGATGCCGCCCTTGACGTAGATCTTCCAGGAGCACGACCCGGTGCAGTTGACGCCGTGGGTGCTGCGCACGATCTTGTCGTGTGCCCAGCGGTTGCGATACGCGTCCTCCCAGGTGCGGTCCTCGCCGGTGGTGCGGCCGTGGCCGTCGGCGAAGGTCTCGCGCGGCTGGGCGAAGTAGGTCAGGCGATCCAGGAAATGGCTCATGCTCTTGTTCTCCGTTGTGTTTGCTGTGTCGGTTTCTTCAAGGGTTCTTCACATAGGCGCCGCGGCGCAGGTAGAACCACCAGTTGAGGACCAGGCACACGCTGTAGAACACCGCGAAGCCGTACATTGCGTATTGAGGCGTGCCGGCCTTGATCTGCGCACCGATCACCACCGGGGCCACGAAGGCACCGTAGGCCGCGATGGCGGAGGTCCAGCCCAGCACCGGGCCAGCCCGGCCGCGGTCAAAGATGACTCCGATGGTGCGAAAGGTGGAGCCGTTGCCGATGCCGCTGGCGGCGAACAGCAGGACGAACAGCAGCATGAACGGCAGGAAGTACTGCTCGGGCTGGGACGAGCCGTAAGCCAGCAGCATCACGTAGCCGACAGCGACCGAGGCCCCCACCATCACGACCGAGATCACCTGCGTGACGATCGAGCCGCCCACCTTGTCGGAAATCCAGCCGCCCACCGGCCGGATCAGGGCGCCGACGAAGGGGCCGATCCAGGCAAAGGTGAACACCGAGGGCGCGTTCGGGTTCTTCAGCGTGTGCTGCATCACGCCGGCGGCGTCCGGCACATGGCTGATGCCGAAGATCACAGCGATCGACAGCGGCAGCGCCATCGAGAAGCCGATGAACGAGCCGAAGGTGACGATGTACAGCGCCGTCATGGCCCAGGTGTGCTTGTCGCGAAAGATCTCGAACTGCTTGGCGATGTTCTCCTTCATGGTGCCGAAGGCCGTGAACTTCATCGTGAGCAGCGTGGCCACGATGATGAGCGGCATGGCCACCCACATGTTGAGCAGGCCGAGGCCGGTGGGAGCGGGGAGATAGAGGTAGAGGCCCACGATGGCGGGCGCAAACGACAGCGTGTAGAGCCAGATGATCTTGGCGAAGGCTGCCAGCGTGCCGCCGATGTTGGGCGACACCGTGGTGAGATTGTTCATTCCGAACCAGCACAGGATCGCCAGCGGCACCAGCGACAGCACCCAGGCGAAGCCGGCGTTCTGGATCCAGGTCGGCGTGCCGGCCGCGATCTTGCCCAGGATCCAGCCGCTGTCCTTGAGCAGGTTCATCGGCTCGCCGCCGAAGCTGCCCAGCAAGCCCACCGTCATCACCAGCGGGATGACGATCTGCATGGTGGTGACGCCGAAGTTGCCGATCCCTGCATTGAGGCCGAGCGCCGTGCCTTGCAGCCGCTTGGGGAAGAAGGTGCTGATGTTGGACATCGAACTGGCGAAGTTGCCGCCGCCCACGCCCGACCACAGCGCCATCAGCTGGAACACCCACAGCGGCCATTCGGGGTGCTGCAGCGCCACACCGGTGCCGATCGCTGGCGCCAGCAGCATCGCAGTGGTCAGGAAGATGGTGTTGCGCCCGCCCGCCAGCCGGATCAGGAACGATGCGGGAATGCGCATGGTCGCTCCGGCCAGGCCAGCGATGGCCGTGAGCGTGAACAGCTCCGCCTGCGTGAACGGAAAGCCGAGGTTGTGCATCTGCACCGTGATGATTCCCCACATCCCCCACACCGCGAAGGCGCAGAGCAGGGCGGGTACCGAGAGCCACAGGTTGCGGTAGGCGACCCGCTTGCCGGTGGTTTCCCAGAACGCCGGATCTTCCGGCCGCCAATCGGCGATGTCGGCCCCGCTGCCCTTGGGGACCGGGGGAACCAGGGGGACGGTGGTGCTGGCCATGATGTGCTTTCAGGAAAAGAGAACGATCAGTGCGCTGGTGAGGCGACCAGGCCCGCAGGAGCAGGGGACATGCGCGGGGGCGGGTCGCCGGGCAGGACCGGCGTGTGCGCCAGCGGGGACGCCGGGGCGTGCTCGCCCATCACCTCGGTCTTGCGCACCTCGCTCCAGTACATCCAGACCAGCGAAACCCAGACCACGCCATACATCAGCATGAAGGCGCTCGAGCGGATGCCGGTGAGGTCCATCAGCGCGCCGAACATGATCGGCAGCACGAAGCCGCCAAGCCCGCCGGCCAGCCCGACGATGCCGGAGATGGCCCCGATGTTGTGCGGGTAGTCGTCGCTGATGTACTTGAACACGCTGGCCTTGCCGAAGGCCCATGCGATGCCCAGAATGAACATCAGCCCGGTGAAGGTGTAGAGGTTCAGGCCGATGTGAAAGGGGCGCGGACCGTTGACAGTGAAGACGGTGAAATCGGTTTGCGGGTAGGACAGCAGGAACAGGCAGACCCAGCTCACCC
This sequence comes from Ramlibacter sp., assembly GCA_026785815.1. GTDB lineage: Bacteria > Pseudomonadota > Gammaproteobacteria > Burkholderiales > Burkholderiaceae_C > Ramlibacter. Next base: position 6,249 of record JAJAZH010000132.1, read on the forward strand.
ACATCACCCACCAGGTCATGCTGTGCGCGCCGTACCGGTCCGACAGCCAGCCGCCAAAGGCGCGCAGCACGCCGCCGGGCAGCGAGAAACAGGCGGCCAGCAAAGCGGCGACGCGGATGTCCAGGCCGAACTCGCCGACGTAGTACTGCACCATCCACAGCGACAGCGCCACATAGCCGCCGAACACGATGCTGTAGTACTGGCAGTAGCGCAGAACCTTCGGATCTTTCAGAGACTTCAGCTGGTCGGTGAACTTGACGTTGCTGGGAACGCGATGCGCAGGATCGCTGTGGCTGAAGAACCAGAAGAGCAGCACCGTGCCGAGCATCATTGCCGCATAGACCTGCGGAACCACGGTCCAGCCGAAGGCCACCAGCAACACCGGCGCGACGAACTTGTTGACGGCGGCGCCCGAATTGCCGGCGCCGTACACCCCCATCGCGAAGCCCTGGCGCTTCTTGGGGAACCAGCGGGCCACATACGGTGTGCCGACCGAGAACGAGCCGCCGGCCAGTCCGACGAACAAGCCGATTGTCAGGAAGTGCCAGTACTGGGTGGCGTAGGACATCAGCCAGATGGCCGGCACCGTGGCCGCCATCAGCAGGGTCATCACGATCCGGCCACCGTAGCGGTCGGTCCAGATGCCCAGGGGAACACGGACCAGCGAACCCGTGAGGATCGGCATTGCCGTGAGCAGACCGAACTGTGTCGCATTGAGGTCCAGCGCCTTCTTGATCGGGATGCCGATCACGCCGAACATCATCCAGACCATGAAACACACGGTGAATGCCAGCGTGCTGGCGATCAGGACGGACCACGCCTTCGGAGCGACCGTCTGGTCATTGGCTGGAGAAGCTCTGGTTGCTGTTGCCACTTCGCATGCTCCCGGTTGGTGCGTCCGCTCCCAACTTGGTGCGGTGGTGCAGCTTAGGAGCGCACCCGGGAGCTTCGATTGACAAATATCAAGGCCGGCGGTGCACCGACCTTTGTTGATGCAGGTCAAGTCACGCGCCGGACGCGGCCGTATATTGAATGCGTCAATTCGATGGGGCAAGCCGATGAACGCCAGCTCACCAGTCCAAAGCCTGGATCAGCGCGAGCCGCCGCTGTCCGGCTTTTCCCGTTGCCACGATGGAATCCTGTCCCGGCTCGAATCGTTCGCGCAACTTCCCGCGCTGTCCGCCGCCGCCGAGCGCGCGCGCCAGGTCGCCGGGGACACCGTGGTGCTGTTCGAACCCCTGGTGTTGCAGCACCATGCCGATGAGGAAGCCGAATTGTTCGTCGCGGTGCTGCGAAGCGCCACGCCCGGCCAGGAAACGACCTGGGTATCGGCCATGGTGCAACGGCTGACCGTGGAGCATCGAAACATCGAAGCGCTCTGGAAGCAGGTCAAGCCGTCAGTGAAAGCTGCCGCAGCCGGCAAGCCGGCCGATCCTGACCCGGCGGCCATCGCCGAACTGGTCAGCCGCTACCAGTCCCACGCCCAATTCGAGGAGCAGGAGTTCCTGCCACTGGCCCGGCAGATCCTCGGGCGCGACAGCAACCATCTTGCGGCGCTGGGCCTGGCGCTTCACATGCGGCACGTGCCATTGCCGGTCGGCTACATCTGATGGGTCCGATCCTGCTCGCGAATGGCCTGACAGCCGTGCAGCAAGGCGTTGCCGGCAGCGCCATCAGGCGGGCCAGGTCGATTGCCTGACCGCAATCCGCGCATTGGCCGTCGCTGTGATCGGCCAGGCGTCGCAGGGCGCCCGAAACCGCTTCCAGCTCATGGGCTGAGTCGTCGGCCTGGGCCTCATCGATAGAACATCGGCGGGTCGGACAACCGGTTTTTCCAACAACCTGGCAAACACATGCTGACAAATGTCGATGCTTCGGAGATTGGGCTGAATACACCCGCGGCTGCGCCAGACCGGCTCTTCCCTGGCTTCCTCGACGCGGCTCCCGATGCGGTCGTGATCGTCGACGCAGTCGGGACGATCGTCCAGGTCAATCGGCAAACCGAGAAGATGTTCGGCTATGGACGCATGGAGCTGATCGGCCGCTCGCTGGAAATGCTCATGCCCGAGCGCTATCGCGCCTCGCACGGAGCGAAACGCCAGGTGTTTTCCGATGACCCACGCCCGCGTTCGATGGGCCGCGGCCTCGACCTGTTCGGATTGGGCAAGGACGGCCTCGAGTTCCCGATCGATGTCTCGCTCAGTCCCCTGCCAGCCGAGGCGGGACGCCTGGTGGCCAGTTCGATCCGCGACATCACCGCGCAGCGCCGTCTGGAGGACGAGTTGCGGCGGCGGACCCGCGAGCTGGAGGAAGCCGATCGGCAGAAAGACCAGTTCCTGGCCGCGGTCGCGCACGAATTGCGCTCCCCGCTGGCCGTCCTCACAAACGTGGCCCAGCTCCTGAACGCTCCCGAGGCCGGTGGTGCTGCCAAACAGCGGGCCCTGGATGCGCTCATGCGCCAGACCACGCACATGGCCCGCCTGGTGGAAGACCTGCTCGACCTGTCCCGCGTCCGCCGCGGCAAGGTCACGCTGCGTCGGGAGGCGGTTGACTTGGCGACGGTGTTGTCGACAGCCGTCGAGATGAGCCGCTCGCTCGTTGAATCCCGCAAGCATGGGCTGGAGGTGGCGCCGTTCGCAAGCCCGTTGTGGGTCAGCGGCGACCCCATCCGGCTGGTGCAGGTGGTCGCCAACTTGTTAACCAACGCGGCCAAGTACACGCCCGAGGGAGGACACATCCTGATTTCCGCAACCGGCGAGGCCGGCGCGGCAGTCATCCGCGTCAGGGACGACGGTGTTGGAATTCCGCGCGAGATGCTGTCTCGGGTGTTCGACCTGTTTACCCGGGTCGGGCCTGCAGCGGATGGAAGAGCGGAAGGGCTCGGGATCGGGCTGGCCCTGGTGCGACGGCTGGTCGAGCTGCATGGCGGCACCGTCGAAGCGATCAGCGAAGGTCCCGGCCGCGGCAGCGAGTTTGTCGTCCGGCTGCCGCCGCAGCCGACCGGCCCGTCGGAGCCTTGGTCGGTCCCGCTTTACCCATACGGATCAAGTCAAGCTGCTGACACGCAGTCAATTCCGCCGCTGTTGTTGACATAACGCAAGCTCGGTGCGGCGCAGATGCGCGAAGCTTGGCGCCATGACCATGTCGACTCATTTCCAGCAGCTGCTGCACGCCGCTTCGGTCCAGCCTGAGCCGCAGCGCTTGCTGTTCGTTTTCGCGGGCGCCAATCTGCCTTCCGATGCCACCCCGGCGCAACTCGAAGGATTCCAGGCCGGCCGGGGCGGTGAGCTCGAACCGCTGGCCTGCGTGGACAAGGGACTGGACGAACTCACCAGCTTTGCGGCGCTGGTGGACGAGTCGCGCCAAGCCAGTCCGCCGTGGCAGGTGGTTTTTATCGCTGGCTTGCCTGGTCTTGACGGACAACCACCGTCGGCCGAGATGGTGGATGGCGCGCTCGACGCCATGGTCGAAGGGGTGCGAACCGGCAGCTTCGGCGGCTTTCTCGCGCTCGATCCAGCCGGCGAGCCGCTGTCGTTCTGCTGAACACCTTGCTAGGCCAGCGCCGCCGGCTGTGACAAGGCCGGTGGGGGAAACGAAAGCTGCAGGCGGGTCCCCCGGCCGGTGGCTTCGAGATCGAAATTTCCACCGAGGTGCGCGGCGCGGGTCCGCATGTTCGCCAGACCCCGGCCGGGCCGGCCGGCGCGTGCCATGCCGATCCCGTCGTCGCTCACCCGCAGCTGCACCTGCCCATGCGCCTGGCGCAGCGAAATTTCAACCTGGCTGGCCTGTGCATGCTTCAGGACATTGGTCAGTGCTTCCTGCGCGATCCGCAGCAGTTGCAGCCCGGCATGCGGCGTGAGGTCCAGCACTTCATCTTCGGTTTCAGTCGGCCAGCTGGAGCGAATTCCGATGGTGTCGAGCTGGTGCTCCCAGCGAAAGCGGAAGTTGCTCCAGGCTTGCAGGAAGTCGTTGCCGTTGGGGCTCAGGGCCTCCAGCGCCAACCGCATGTCGGCGATGCAATCGCGCAAGGCTTGCGCGATGCCCTCCTGCTCGATGTCGCTGGCCTCGACCCGCGCCAGCGTGAGAAACAGCTGCGAGCCGAGTCCGTCGTGCAGGTCGCGCATGATCCGCTGGCGTTCCTCGTCGGCGGCATGCTGGCCCTCGAGGCGGGCCATGCGGGTGTAGTTCTGGCCGAGCGCCAGTTCCCGGTCGGCCACGCGCGATTCGAGGGTCTGATTGAGCTGCGCCAGGTCCCGCAGGGCGGTGATGAAGCGGGTGCTCAGGATGGCCCCCATGACCAGCAGCAAGGCGTCGGCGGCGTAATGGAGCAGGAAGATGCGCTGCGCCGTCCACTGGGGAGCCAGGCCGTGCAGCAGCGGCGAGTTCGCGGCCAGCAGATAGTCGTTCACGCCTGCCGCAACGGCCAGCGCAATGGCGACGGTGAGGGCGATCATGTTGACCGTCCGCTGGCGCCACGCAGCCAGCGCGCTCATCACCAGGATGCCCAGCCCGATCGGGATCAAGCCGCCCGACCAGATCCGCCCCAGCAAGGTCTCGTTGCCCCCGCTCACGATGAAGCCCACCGGGCCCAGCAGCCAGAAGCCGAACAGCGACCATTCCAGCCACCGGTGCCGGCTGCCGGCCAGTCGCAGCGAGAACACCATGAGCACGACGATGAAGCCGCCGGTCGCGCTGTGGTAAAGCATGCGCCATGCGGGCCACCACTGCGCCGGCAGCGACTCGACCACGAAGGTCAGGGTGCGGGCGCCCCAAAGCAGCGCAGCCAGGCCGAACAGCCCGTACAGCGACTCCTCGCGCCGCCGCAACCAGATCGAGAGCACGAGGATCCCCACCACCACGCAGGCCAGGACGGCGAACTGGGGCATCGTGCGAACCAGGAAACTGCGCCTTTCAAAGCCGGGGACAAGCCGGCTCTGGGCTCCGATCTCCAGCGCCGTCATCCGCACGCGCGTGCTGACCGGCGCGCCGTCCGGCCGCACCATCAGGATGTTGCTGCCGGTCCTGAGCAGGCTGTCGGGAATCGGCACCAGGATGGGCCGTTCCCAGCGCACCGTGATTCCATTCCCGGAGCTTGCGATCCGCGCCAGCGGCACGCCATTGAGGCGCAGCTCGCCACCGCCGTAGAAATAGGGCAGGTAAACCGCCCAGCTCTCGGCCGGTGGAGCGGGAACCTCGAATTCGATGCGGAACCAGTGCGATCCGGTTTCCGACGCGTAGGGCAGCTCCACCGGCTTGCCGCGCACGTCAGCGGGCAACAGCGCGCCTTGCTGGTCGGGCAGCAGCTCGGCCGCCCGGGGCTTGAAGATCCCGGCCACTTGCGCCTCTGTCTTCGCT
>JAJAZH010000133.1 GCA_026785815.1 Ramlibacter sp.
GCCCGGCCCACCCCCTGCCTGTCATCCCGGACTTGATCCGGGATCCACCTTTTCCTCCTGCAACAGCCACGCCAGCGCTTTCTCGCCATCGTCGAAACAGCGCAGGTTGAGGCCGCCGCGGTTGGCGACGGTCTCGCTGTTGTACGACGTCGGGTCGCTGGCGACCAGCGACGCCAGCTTGACCAGGTGGCGCAGCTTCTGGCCCACCAGTTCGCCGATCAAATACTGATCGGTGAATTTCAACCGGCCGATCACGCCGCGCAGATCGACCAGGGCCAGCGTGTCGCCATTGAGCCCGGTATCGCCCGCAGCTTTCTCGATCAGGTCCAAGTAGCTTTCCAGCGACGCCGGACCCGAAACCCGGTAGCGCACGAACCGGGCCGTCCGCTGGATGTCGATCGCGAAAGCCATCGTTGAAGTCTAACTGCGGCCTGCCTGGCCGGGGCTAGAGCCGCAGCTTCTGCGCATACCCCGTCATCTCCAGGTAGCCCTGGCCGACCCGCTTGCCGTTGCTGTCGAACAGGTGCGCCAGGCCTTCCCAGTAGATCGCGCCGGTGGACGCGCGGCTGTCGAGTTCCTGGTCGTCGATGACCGCGCGCACGGTGTAGATATCGGCCGGCGTGCGCACCGTCCACTCGACCGGATAGCTGGCCTGCGACAGCGGGCTCTTCCAGCGCCGCTGCGGGCTGAAGATCACTTCGCCCCGGCTGAAGCCGTAGGTCGAGCCCCGCGCCGGCCGGAACGATCCGCCGTCCCAGAGCGTCGCGCCGTCCCGGGTCCGCAACCGGAAGGCGGTGAGCGCGCTGCCGTCGTCCAGGTTCATGCCGATCCAGTCCCAGCCCTGCGCGTCGTTGTGGAGCAGCTCGTCGCTCCACTCGTGGTCCATCCAGGCCTTGCCCTGCACCTGCAGCGCGGCGCCCTGCAGCCGGATGCTGCCGCTCACCGCGAGTTGCGGCTCGCTGTAGTAATAGCTGGCCTGCTGCGGCAGCGGACCCTTGCGCGACAGCCCCTGTTCTCCCTGCAGCAGCAGCGGCTGGGTCGGCGCGCAACGCAGGTCCAGCGCGAACTCCTGCCCCACCACGCGGGCCAGGTAGGCGCCGTTCTCGCGCCGCAGGCTCCAGTCGCGCAAGCGAACCGCCAGGTCGTCCTGGCTGGCCGAGGCGATGCCGAAACCCTCGCGCGCGATGCGCTGGTCATGCCGCAGCCTGCGCCCTTCGACATCGGTGACGGCGGCGTGCGCGAAGATCAGTTGCCGGGCCGCGAACTTCGACGTCATGGCCTGCGTCGCGTCGACGCGCGAGCGGAAGAAGGTCACCTGGAAGCCGAACGCGCGTCCGCCCGAGTTCGCCTGGCCGGTGATGTACCACCACTCGGTGCGCAGCAGCGGATGGGCACCGTGGTCGCGCGGGAACCGCAACGCCAGCGGCGGCAGCGCCTGCGCCGGACCGGCGGCGGCGGCGAGGGCGGCGAGGACGAGCGTACGCCGATGCAAGTTCAGGGCGCGATGCGACTGGGCGCCCCCGCGCAGGCGGGGACCGCGGCGTCTTCCCCGCGCAGGCGGGGACCCAGGGCGTCGGGATTTGGGTGGATGCAAGTCGCCTGCCGCACCGCACGCGCGGGAGACAGCGCGGCAAGCGATGGGAAGCTCTGGATCCCCGCCTGCGCGGGGATGACGAATCCGGGGATGACAGTCATCACCAGTCCTCCTTGACTGCCAGCACCGCGTCCCGGCTGGCGGCGGCGCGGCCCGCCAGCCAGGCGGTCAGCGTGCCGGCCGCGACCACCGCCAGGCACAGCAGCGCGAGGCGCAGCCAGGGCGCGCGCAGGTCCATGGTCCAGTGGAAGCTCTGTGGATTCACCACGTGCACCAGCACCACCGAAACCGCCAGCCCCAGCGCCAGGCCGGCGAGCGACCCGATCACGGTCCAGGCAGCGCCTTCGCCCGCGACCACGGTCAGGATCTGGCGCCGGGTCAGGCCCAGGTGGGCCAGCAGCCCGAACTCCTTGCGCCGCGCCAGCACCTGCGCGCTGAAACTGGCGGCGATGCCGAACAGCCCGATCCCGATCGCCACCGCCTGCAGCCAGTAGGTGACGGCGAAGCTGCGGTCGAAGATGCGCAGCGACGCGGCCCGGATCTCGGCGGCGGAAGCGAACTCCAGCAGCGCGCCGCCGCCGGCGCCCTGGCGCTGCGCCAGCTCGCGCACCGACGCCTGCACCGACTGCGCCGAGGCGCCCGGCGCCAGCCACAACTGCACGTCGTTGGCGAGCAGGTCGCCGGTCAGCGCCTGGTAGCTGCGATCGTCGATCGCCACCGCGCCGGTCTGCCGCACATAGTCGCGCCAGATGCCGGCGACGAAGAATTGCGTCGGCGCCGCGCCCACGACCTGCGCCTGGGGCTGGAACGCCTGCGAAAAGCGGGTGAAGACGTGACCCGGCCGGGCGCCGTACAGATCGACCACCGCCTCGCTGACATAGACCGGCACCAGTCCCGCCGGCGCGACCAGCGGCTCGCCGATCAGCGGCAGCGATTGCGCCGGATCGTCGATGCGGCGCGCGAGCAATGCCAGCGGCGGCAGGGCCGGATCGAGCAGCAGCGTCCGCACGCGCTGGGTCGCCACCCGCCGGATTCCGGGCAATTGCGCGATGGCCCCGGTGAACTCCGGCGTCAGGTAGGCGGTGTCGCCCGCCGCCGTGGAAAGCGAAGTCCGGACATAGAGGTCGGCCGGCAGCACCACATCCAGCCAGCGCGTCACCGAATCGCGGAAGCTGGCGACCATCACCGTCAGCGCCACCGCCAGGCTGAGCGCCGCCACCACGCCGCTGATCGCCACCGCGGCGCTTTCCCGCACCCGCCGCGCCCGCTCGACCGCCAGCAACGGCAGCAACCGGTGCGCGAGCCGCGGCGCGATCCGGTCGTACAACAAGGCAATCAGCCAGGGCAGGGCGGTGATGCCGCCCAGCAGCAGCAATCCGACCGACAGGTAGGCCGCCAGCGGGATGCCGGCGATCGGCGGCAACAGCGCCAGCGCGCCACCCGCGGCCATCAGCAACAGCGAGCCGATATGGCCCTGGCCGGTCGCGATCGGGCTGCCCAGGCCCTTGAGGGTCTGCGCCAGCGGCAGCCGCTGCGCCGCCATCGCCGGCCACCAGGCCCCGGCCATCGCGGCGACGATGCCCAGGGCGGCGTAGACGACCGCCGCCGGCGCGCTCCACTGCAATTGCGGCGCCACGCCCGGAAAATAACCGCCACCCAGGTCGCCGCCCAGCAGCTTCAGCCCGAGCGACGCCAGCGCGGTTCCGAGCGCGATGCCGGCCAGGCTGCCGGCCGCGCCGAGCACCACCGCTTCGGTCAACACCAGGGCGCGCCGCTGCCGCGGCGTCAGCCCGAGCACGCCGAGCAACGCGAACTGCTGCGAGCGCCGCGCCACGCTGAGCGACAGCACCGAGAACACCAGGAAGCCGCCGGTGAACAGCGCCACCAGGGCCAGCACCGTGAGGTTGACGCGGTAGGCGCGCGACAGGTTGCTGACACGCTCGGCGGCGTCGCCCGGTGGCGCCGCCGTGATGCCGGCGGGCAACTGCAGCGCGCGCAGCCAGGCGTCGCGATCGGTGCCGGGCCGCAGCCGCACGTCGATCCGGGTCAGCTGGCCGAGGCGGCCGAACAGTTCCTGCGCGGCGGCGATGTCCATGACTGCCAGCGGCGGACCGCCGGCGATCACGGTTCCCGCGACCCGGGTGTCGCGCAGCTGCAGCCCGCTTTGCAGCCGCACCACGCCGCCGGTGGCCAACTGCTGCGCCGCCGGATTGAGAAAGACCGTCGCGGGCGAAAGCAACGCGAGCCGGTCGGCGCTGGTCGAGGTTTGCGGCATCAACGCCGGCGCCACCGCCGCGATCACCAGCGCGTCGATTCCCACCACCCGCAGCGGCTGCCGCTTGCCGCCGTCCAGCGTCCACAGGGTGCTCAGTTCCAGCACCGGGCTGGCGATCGTGACTGCTGGATCGGTGCCGACCCGCTCGAACAGGCGTTCGTCGAACGAACCTTGCACGGCGCGCAGCTCCAGGTCGGGCTGGCCGTTGACCGAGCGCACCGCGCCGGCGAACTCGCTCAACGCCGAGGCATTGATGAGCTGGACCGAAAAAGCCAGCGCGACGCCGAGCAGCACCGCCAGCACCGCGGCGGCCGTGCGCCACGGATGGTGCTGCAGTTCCTGCAGAGAAAAAGTACGCAGCAACGCCAGCATGCAGCGATTGTGCAAGAGCCGGCTGAACGGCGCCGCTCACTCGATATGATCTCTCGACCGAAGGCCAAAGATCCGCATGAAGAACACATCCCTGACCCTCGGACTGGCGCTCGCCGTCGCTGTCTCGTTCGGCAATGCCTCGGCCCAACGGGTGCCGGCCAGCTCCCTGGCCGACCTGAGCCTGGAGCAGTTGAGCAACGTCGAGGTGACCTCCGTTTCCGGACGGGCCGAGAGCCTGCAGGGCGCGCCGGCATCGATCTTCGTGATCACCGCCGAGGACATCCGCCGCTCCGCCGCGATCACCCTGCCGCAGGCGCTGCGGCTGGCCCCGAACCTGCAGGTGGCGCAGTTCACGTCGGGCAACTATGCGGTCAGCGCCCGCGGCTTCAACAACACCATCAGCAACAAGCTGCTGGTGCTGGTCGACGGCCGCACCGTCTACTCGGCGCTGTTTTCCGGCGTGTTCTGGGACGCCACCGACGTGATGCTCGAGGATGTCGACCGGATCGAGGTCGTCAGCGGCCCTGGGGGCACCTTGTGGGGAGCCAATGCAGTCAACGGCGTCATCAACGTCATCACCCGCACGGCGGCCGCCACGCAAGGCGCGCTGGCATCAGTCACCCGTTCCGACAGCGGTGGCCAGGCGGTTGCGCGCTTCGGGGCGCCGTTGGGCGACAGCGGCCATTACCGCGTTTACGGCATGGCGCTGGATCGGCCGGACACCGAACGCGCCGATGGCGCGTTGCGGCCGGACTCGACGAGCAAACGGCAGGCCGGGTTCCGGGCCGACTGGGGCGATGCCGTGAAAGAAGGTTTCACCGTCCAGGGCGATGTCTACGACGGGGGCAAGTTTCCCGCGTCGTCGCTGGCGCCGCGCGTGCGGGGCGGCAACCTGCTGGGCCGCTACCATGCCCACCCCGCGGGCGGCGGGTCGTACCGGCTGCAAGCCTACGCCGACATGGCCGAGCGCGAAGACGAGTCGGGCTTTCGCAATGAGGCGCGCACCGTCGACCTGGAGTTCACGCACGAGCCGGAGCTGGCGCGGGGTCACGAAGTGCTCTGGGGCGCAGGCCACCGCCGCACGCGCGACAGCAACCAGCCCAACGCCCAATTCGCATTCCTGCCCGCGGACCGCGACCTGACGTGGACCCACGTGTTTGCGCAGTACCAGACCGAGCTCTCGCCGGCGCTGCGGCTGACCCTGGGCGGCAAGCTGGAAAAGAACATCTTCACCGGTGTCGAGTTCCTGCCCAACCTGCGGCTGGCCTTCAAGTCGGATGCGGGCCTGACCTGGGCCGCGGTCTCCCGCGCCGTTCGGGCGCCGGCGCGCCTGGACCGGGACATTTTCCTGCCGTCGGTGGCCCCGTTCGTCGTGCAGGGCGGACCGACTTTCGTGTCGGAAGTGGTCCGGGTGGTGGAGGCCGGCCAGCGCGGTTTCATCGGCCGCGACCTGAACTATTCGATCACCCTGTATCGTCAGCAGTACGACCGCCTGCGCAGCGGCACCTTGAGCAGCCCGCCGCCGGTGATGCTGGAAAACCGCATCGAGGGCCACTCCACCGGCGTCGAAGCCTGGGCGCTGTGGCAGGCGGCACGGAACTGGCGCCTCTCCGCCGGAGTGCTGGCCCAGCGGATTTCATTGAGGACCAAGTCCGGCCTGCCGGACCCGGCCAGTGTCGTGGCGCTGGGCAACGACCCGCGCCGGCTCTGGACGCTGCGTTCGAGCTGGGACGTGGGTCGCAGCGAAGTCGACCTGATCGTGCGCCACGTCGGCAGCTTGCCTGCTCCCGCCGTGCCCGCCTACACCGCGGTCGATGTGCGCTGGGGCTGGAAGGCAGCGCCGGCGCTCACCGTCTCGCTGCTGGCGCAGAACCTGTTCGACCGGCGCCACGTGGAGTTCACGGATCCGGCGGCCGCCAGCCAGATCGAGCGGCGGGTGTTCCTGCGGCTGGCCTGGCAACTCTAGCAAGCCCGTGCAACCGATGTTGGGTTTCGTCCTGTCCTTGCGCCCATGGCTCGCGGCCGCCGCGTTGCTGCTGGCCGGCGCGGCGCCGGCCGCTCATGCGCAGGTGGCCCCGGCGACCTTGCGCGAGAGCGCCGTGAAGGCCGCCTTCCTGTTCAATTTCGGCTCTTTCGTCGAGTGGCCGGCTGGCACCTTCGGCACCGCGCGGGAGCCGCTGGTCATCGGCGTGCTGGGCGAAGACGCAGTGGCCGAGGAGCTTGAGCACCTGATCCAGGACCGCAGCATCGAGGGCCGTTCGGTGAAGGTCCGGCGACTGAAGGACAGCGACACCGGCGGCGCAGTCCACATCCTGTTCGCAGGCACCCAGCGGCCGGCCCGGCTGCGCGAATTGCTGCACGGCGTGCCGGGGCCGGTGCTGGTCGTTACCCAGCAGGAAGGCGCCCTGCGCTACGGCAGCGTCATCAACTTCGTGGCCGAGGGTTCGCGGGTCCGGTTCACCGCCTCGCTGGCGTCGGCCGAAGCGCGCGGTCTGCGGCTGAGTGCCCGCCTGCTGGAAGTGGCGCAGTCCGTGGAGGGACGACAGCGGTGAAAGTACTTGCACGCGCCGGTTCGATCCAGCGCAAGCTCAACGTGATCGTGATGACGACCACCTTCTTCGCCTTGCTGCTGGCGGGGACGGCGGTGGTGCTGTTCGACGTGCGCAACCAGATCGCGACGCTCAAGAGCGACCTGGTGGCCCAGGCCGACATCGTGGCGCTGGCCAGCACCTCGGCGCTGACGTTTGACGACCCCCGGGTCGCGAGCGAGAACCTCGCCATGCTGCGGGCCCGTCCGGCCATCTCCGCGGCGGCGATCTACAACGCGCAAGGTCAGCTGTTCGCCACCTTCCAGTCGGGCGCTGTCGAAGGCGGCCCGGCGCCGGAGCGTGCCCCCGCGGTCGGCGTGCAGCTCGACCGCGACTGGATCACCGTCGCGCGGCCGGTGGTCTCCAACCGCGACACCATCGGCACCATCTTCCTGCGGGCGCGGCACGACCTGCTGCGGCGTGTGCTGGAATACCTGGGCGCCCTGACGGCGATCTTCTTCACCAGCCTGGCCGCGGCGCTGCTGCTGTCCAACCGGCTGCAGACGCGCCTGACCGGCCCGATTCTGGCGATCAGCAGCGTGGCGTCGCGGGTGGTGCGCAGCCGCAACTTCAACCTGCGGGCGCCGCGCCTGTCCGACGACGAGGTCGGCTCGCTGGCCGATGCCTTCAACGACATGCTGCACGAGCTGGGCAAGCGCGCCGGGACGCTGGAGGAGGCCAACCTGGCGCTGCTCGAAAGCGACCAGCGCTACCAGCTCGCGGTGCGCGGCTCCAGTGCCGGCCTGTGGGACTGGGACATGCTGGCCGACACCATGGTCTTTTCGCCCCGGGTGCGGGAGATGCTCGGCTACACCTTGGCGCAGTTCCCGGACCGGCCGGAATCGATCCGCAAGGTGCTCCATCCGGACGAACACCAGCGCATCCGCGGCGCGTTGCGCGGCCACCTGCGCGATGGCCGCGAGTACCAGTTCGAATGCCGGCTTCGCACCGGCGCCGGCGAGTGGCGCTGGTTGAGCATCGCCGGCGTCGCGCTGAAGCAAGGGGACGGCAAGCCGTACCGGATGGCCGGTTCGATGGTCGACATCACCGAGCGCAAGGCGGCCGAGCAGACCCTGCACGAGGCCAGCCGGGCCAAGGACGAATTCATCGCCACCCTGGCGCACGAACTGCGCAATCCGCTGGCGCCGATCCGGACCGGCCTGGAGATCCTGAAGAAGGACACCGGCAACGGACCGCCGTCGCAGCGCGCGCGCGCCATCATCGAGCGCCAGCTGGTGCACATGATCCGACTGATCGACGACCTGCTCGACATCTCGCGCATCAGCAGCGGCAAGATCCGGCTGGAGAAAAAGCGGATCTCGCTGCGGGCGGTGATCGAGAGCGCGGTGGAAACCAGCCGGCCCGGGATCGAAGCCGGCCGCCACCGGCTGGCGCTTGAATTGCCGGCCGAGGAGGTCGAGTTCGACGGCGACCTGACCCGGCTGGCGCAGTCGCTTGCCAACCTGTTGAACAACGCCGCCAAGTACACGCCCTCCGGTGGCAGCATCCTGGTGCGGGCCAGCCGCGACGGCGAGCAGGCCGTGATCCGGGTTCAGGACAGCGGCGTCGGCATCCCGGCCGAGATGCTGGACCGAGTGTTCCAGCTGTTCGCGCAGGTTGGCCGCACGATCGATCGCTCGCAGGGCGGCCTGGGCATCGGACTGTCGCTGGTGCGCAGTCTGGTCGAGTTGCATGGTGGCTCGGTGACTGCCGAGAGCGAGGGGACCGGCCGTGGCAGTACCTTCACCCTGCGCGTGCCGTGCATTCCTGCTTGCGTGGCGCCGCTGCTGCCGGATCCCACGCACGCCCCTGCGGCTGCTCCGGTGCATGAAGCCGTGCGGGTGCTGCTGGCGGACGACAACGTGGACGCGGCCGACACCATGTCGGCGGTGCTGGAAATGTCAGGCCACGAAGTGAAGACTGTTTATTCCGGACCCGAGGCGCTGCAGGCGGCGCCTCTATTTTCGCCGGACGTCATGTTGCTGGACATCGGCATGCCGGGCATGAGCGGCTACCAGGTGGCGCAACAGCTGCGCGCCGACGCCCGTTTCGACCAGACCTTGCTGGTGGCCCTGACCGGCTGGGGCAGCGAGAACGACCGGGCGCTGGCGTTGCAATCCGGCTTCGATCACCACCTGACCAAGCCAGTCGACCATCTTGCGCTCGAGCCGTTGCTGCGTCGCGCTGCACACCGGCGCACAGAACCGGAAACGCCCGCGGCCTGAGCGGGCGCTGCGCAGCGGGCAGGTTCAGGCGGTGGCGCCCAGGTCGGCCATCAGCTGTTCCTTGCGCGCGATCAGCTGGTCGCGGATCGCGACCAGGTCGAGCTTGCGGGCGGCGCGTGCCTTCGGGAATATCTCGGTGCGCTCTTCCTTGACGTGATGGTTTTTCTCGACCGCCTTGTGGTCTGCGTCGAGCAGGTCGCAGGCGTCTTTTTCCGAACGGGTTGCCATGGGTTTCTCCGGTTAATTTCGCTCTCCGATGATCGGACTGGGCGCGGGCGTGCCCAGGAGGAGAAATTCGGAAACCGGTGCCCCGACCGATGCCACGCGCTTGCGCTAAGCTCGCGCGCATGGCCCCCTCACCGACCTACGAAGATGTCGTCGCCGCCGCCGGCCGCCTGCTCGGCCATGCGCACCGCACGCCGGTGCTGCGTTCGTCCACCGCCGACAGCCGGATCGGGGCGCAACTGCACTTCAAGTGCGAGAACTTCCAGCGCATGGGAGCGTTCAAGTTTCGCGGCGCGTTCAATGCGCTGTGCCGCTTCGACGAGCAGCAACGACACGGCGGCGTGCTGGCTTTTTCGTCCGGCAACCATGCGCAGGCGATCGCGCTGTCGGCACGCATCCTCGGGATGCCGGCCGCGATCCTGATGCCGCTGGACGCGCCGGTTTCCAAGATCGATGCCACCCGCGGCTACGGCGCCGAGGTGATCCTGTACGACCGCTACACCCAGGACCGCGAGGCCCTGTCGGCGGCGCTGGCGCAGGAGCGACGCATGACGCTGATTCCGCCCTACGATCATCCCGACGTGATCGCCGGGCAGGGCACGGCGGCCATGGAACTGTTCGAGGAAGTGGGCGGACTCGACGTGCTGCTGGTTTGCATGGGCGGTGGCGGGCTGGTCAGCGGCAGTGCGCTGGCCGCGCGCGCGCTGTCGCCGGGCTGCAAGGTCTATGGCGTCGAGCCCGAAGCCGGCAAC
>JAJAZH010000134.1 GCA_026785815.1 Ramlibacter sp.
AATGGGCGCTGTGGGGTGGGGCGGGGGGGTGTCGCGGCTGGGGGGGCGGGGTGCGGGCCCCCTTCGACAATGGTGCGGCCGCCCTGGGGCCCCGCCTTGGGGGGGACGACGTGCACTTGAAGTAACGCGATCCCGAACAGTGGTGGGTCAGTCCAGGATGACAACGCTTCAGGCCAACAGATCCCGCAGCGTCCGCGCCACCACCTTGGTCGCCTTGCGCAGGTCCTCCAGCACCAGGTGCTCGTCGGCACGCTTGGCGCTGGACTCCAGCACCGAGCGCGGACCGGCGCCGTAGATCACGCCGGGGATGCCGGCCTCGGCGTAGAGCCGCACGTCGGTGTACAGCGGCGTCCCCATCGCCGGAATGTCTTGCCCGAACAGTTCGCGGCCATGCCGTTGCAGCGCCTCGACCAGCGGCCGATTGCCGGGCAGCGGCTGCATCGAACGGGCCAGCAACAGGCGCCGGATCTCGACCCTCACGCCGGGGCATCGGGCGGCAGCCTGCTCGATGCAAAGCCGTACCGCCGCCTCCACCTCGGCCGGCTGCTCCTCGGGAATCATCCGGCGATCCAGCTTGAAGCTGACCCGGCCTGGCACGACGTTGGTGTTGGTTCCGCCTTCGATGCGGCCGACGTTGAGGTACGGGTGGCTGATGCCGGGCACGTGGGACGTCACGTTTCGGTAGCCGGTGTTCAGGCCATAGAGCGCAGTCAGGATCTGCACCGCGGCCTGCAATGCGTCGACGCCAGTGTGCGGAATGGCGGCGTGCGCCATCTTGCCGTGCACCGTCACTTCGAGCTGCAGGCAGCCGTTGTGCGCGGTGACGACCTCGTAACTGAAGCCGGCGGCGATCAGCAGATCGGGTTTCGTCAGGCCCTGCTTGAGCAGCCAGCCGGGCCCCAGCTCGCCGCCGAATTCCTCGTCGTAGGTGAAGTGCAGTTCGACCCCGCCGTTCAACTTCGCGCCCAGCGACTCCAGTGCCCGGACCGCGAAAGTGAAAGTGGCGAAATCGGATTTGCTGACGGCGGCGGCGCGGCCATAGAGCTTGCCGTCCTCGATCTCGGCGCCATACGGCGGATGGGTCCAGCCTTCGCCGGGCGGCACCACGTCGCCATGCGCGTTGAGCGCGATGGTCGGGCCTGCGCCATAGCGGCGTCGCACGATCAGGTTGGTCAGGCTCTCCAGCCCATAGGCATGCACTTCGGCCTGCGGCACCGGGTGTTGCTCCGCATCGAAGCCGAAGTCTTTCAGCAGTTCGGCAGTCCGCTGCGCATGCGGCGCGTTGTCGCCGGGCGGCGTCGGCGTGGGCACGCGCACCAGCTCCTGCAGGAAGCGCACTTGCTGGTCGAAATGGGCATCGATCCAGGCGTCGAGCTGCTGGTATCCGGTCATGGCGCCCGCTCCAGTGCCTGCGGCATCGAATCCAGCAGGTGCTGGAACGCAAGCACCGCCAGCTCGATGTCGTCGCTGGTCGTGCTCTCCAGCGGGTTGTGGCTGATGCCGGAGTTCTGGCCGCGCACGAACAGCATCGCCTGCGGCATCACCTCGTGCAGCTTCATCGCGTCGTGGCCGGCGCCGCTGGGCATGCGGTACAGCGGCACGGCGAGCGAATCGACGGCGGCTTCCCAGCGCTGCTGCCAGGCCGGGTCGCTGGGCGCGGCCGCCGCGCGCATGGTCTGCTCGGTCGAGAAGCGCAGGCCGCGCCGCTGGCAGATCGCCTCGAGTTCCGCCAGCACGTCGGCGACCAGCGCGTCGCGCTGCGGATCGGTCGGCGCCCGCAGGTCCAGCGAGAACAGGCAGCGTCCGGGCACGACATTGATCGAGCCGTTCGGCACCTGCAGCATGCCGACGGTGCCGACCGAATCGCCGGCCCTGGCGGCACGCTGCTCGATGAACAGCGCCAGTTCGGCAACGCCGACCGCCGCATCGGCCCGGCGGCCCATCGGCGTGGTGCCGGCATGGCTGGCCATGCCGATCACTTCGCACTGGTAGCGCACGCCGCCGTTGATCGAGGTCACGACGCCGAGCGGCAGATCGAGCTCGGTCAGCACCGGCCCCTGTTCGATGTGGACTTCGACGAAACCGAGGTACTTCGACGGGTCGCGCCGGAGCGTCGGGATGTCGTCGGGTTTCAGGCCGGCATGCAGCATCGCCTCGCGCATGCTGATGCCGTCGGCGTCGCGCTGCTCCAGCCAGGCCGGATTGAACTGCCCGATCAGCGAGCCGGAACCCAGGAAGGTGGCCTTGTAGCGCTGGCCTTCCTCTTCGGAAAAGCCGATCACCTCGAGATGGAACGGCAGTCGCCGGCGCTGGCGCGAAAGCTCGGCCACGCAGGCCATCGGCGTGAAGATGCCCAGCCGGCCGTCGTACTTGCCGCCGTTGCGGACGGTGTCGTAATGGGAGCCGGTCATCAAGGTCGGTAATCTGCCTTGCTGAGTGGACTCGCCTGCGCCCAGATACACGCCCACCACATTGCCCACCGCATCGATGTTCACCGCGTCGAAGCCGCACTCCTTCATGGTCCCGGCGATCTGCGCAGCGCAGGCCCGGTGCGCGTCGGTGAGGTAGGTGACAGTGAGTTGCCCCTTTTCCGCATCGCCCGGGTCGCTGTACTGGGCCAGCCTTTCGTGCCAGTCCCAGACCCGGTTGCCCAGCGCCGGCTCGATGCCGAACTTGTCGTTGAGCCGCAGCTCCACGATGCGGTGGACGTTGCGCAGCGCTTCGGCCAGTTCAAATTCGGGGTGGTGCTCGAGCCGGCGCTCGAAGGTGGCGATGATCTGCTGGCGGTCGAGCCCGGTGCCGCGCGGGCCGCGCACCGCCAGGATGAACGGAAAGCCGAACTTCGCGTTGTAGGCAGCATTGAGCTGCTGGATCTTTTCGAACTCGTCCGGCGTGCAATGCGTCAGGCCGGCCGCATCCTGCTCATGGGTCGATTCGTTGGTGAGGCTCTTGTCGACCATCGCCTTGCCGGCCAGCTCGGGGTGGGCGCGCAACAAAGTGAGCTGCTTCTCCCGGCCGGCTGCGGCGACGGTCCGCGCCATCGCGTGCTTCAGGTGCGCGAGCGAGCGGAACGGCCGTTGCGCCAGTGCCGCCTGCGCGATCCAGGGCGAGTGTTCGTACAGCCCTGCGAGCAGTCCGGCTGCTTCCGGCGCCGGGGCCGCGTTGATCTGTTCCAGTGTCAGTGCCATGGTCAGCCTTCGAAGGGGTGAACGTTCTTCCAGTGCCGCGCGAGGTCGATGCGGCGGCAGATCCAGACCCGCTGGTGCCGTTGCAGATGGTCCAGGAAGCGCTGCAGCGCGACGATCCGTCCCGGCCGCCCGAGCAGGCGGCAATGCATGCCGACGCTCATCATTTTCGGCGCGGTCTCGCCTTCGGCGTAGAGCGCGTCGAAGCTGTCGCGCAGGTAGAGGAAGAAGTCCTCGGCCTGCGCAAATCCCTGCGGCAGCGAGAAGCGCATGTCGTTGCAGTCCAGCGTGTAGGGAACGACCAGTTGCGGAACCACCGCGCCGTCGCTCTTGTCCACCTTGATCCAGAACGGCAGGTCGTCGCTGTAGCAATCGCTGTCGTAGTCGAAGCCGCCGAAATCCGCGACCAGCCGCCGTGTGTTCGGGCTGTCGCGGCCGGTGTACCAGCCGGCGCCGTGGATGGCGCCCGGCGTGCCGTGCTGCTCGCCGGTCATCTGTTCGATGACCTGCATCGCCAAGCGCATGTGCTCGCGCTCGGTCGCTTCGTCGATCGCCTGGTAGCTGATCCAGCGCCAGCCGTGGCAGGCGATCTCGTGCCCCAGCTCGCGGAACGCCGCCGTCACCTCGGGGTTGCGCTGCAAGGCCATCGAGACGCCGAACACCGTGAGCGGCAGGCCGCGCCGTTCGAACTCGCGCAGGATCCGCCAGACGCCGGCGCGCGATCCGTATTCGTAGATGCTCTCCATGCTCAGGTGCCGGTCTGGAAACGCCGGCGGGTTGAACATCTCCGACAGGAATTGCTCGGACCCGGGGTCGCCGTGCAGCACCGAGTTCTCCCCGCCCTCTTCGTAGTTGAGGACGAACTGCACGGCGATCCGCGCGTCGCCGGGCCACTGCGGATGGGGCGGGCTGCGACCGTAGCCGGCCAGGTCGCGGGGATAGGGAACGGTGTCAGCGGTCATGGTGGAGTTGGCGAGCGTCTTCAGGCCAGGGCCATCGCCACGTCGTGGCTCGGTACCTTGCGGTCGAGGGCCAGGTTCTCCTCGACGTGCCGCAGGTGCTCGGTCATCAGCAGCACGGCGTTCGCCTCGTCGCGCGCGGCCAGCGCCCTGACGATCTGGGTGTGCTCTTCCTGCGAATGTTCGGCGGCGCTGGCCGACTGGTACATCAGGGTGATGAGCGAGCAGCGGGAGGTCAAATCGCGCAGGATCTGCGCCAGCACCTGGTTGCCCAGCAGTTCGGCCATGCGGACATGGAAGTCGCCGAGCAGTTCGTTGCGGTGGGCGACGTCGCCGCTGCCCAGGGCTGCGCGCTCCTGCGCCACATGCTCCTTCAGCGACTTGATCCGCGCTGGCGTGCTGCTGCGCACGAAGGCGCGAGTCATCTCCGCCTCCAGCATCCGGCGCACTGCGAACACCTGTCGCGCTTCGTCGGTGGACGGCGCGGACACGAATGCACCGCGCGCGGGTTCCAGCGTCACCAGCCGGTTCTGCGCCAGCTGGAACAGGGCCTGCCGTACCAGCGTGCGCGAGACGCCGAAGTGGTCCGCCAGCTTCTGCTCCGCCAGCTTGCTGCCGGGCTGCAGCCGGTGGTCGACGATGGCGCGGGTCAGCGCGTCGACGATCGAGCGGGTGGTGGACGCTTCCATTGCAGCCGATGATAGCCGCGGGAGTGCAAACTGTATACACTTGTGTGAACCAACTTCGAGGAGCCGGCCATGGGCCTGAGCACGCACGTCCTGGACACCATGCACGGATGCCCGGCCGCCGGCATGCAGGTGGAGCTCTATGCGATGCAGGGCGACACTGCGGCGCTGGTCAAGCGCTTGACGCTGAACGACGATGGCCGCAGCGCGGACGGCCCCCTGCTGCGCGACGGCGAACTGAACAATGGAATCTTCCGGCTGGTGTTCGACGTCGCCGCCTACTTCCAGGCTCGCGGCGTCGCGCTGCCGGAGCCGAACTTCCTGAACCGCGTGACGCTGGATTTCGGCGTCGCCGACGCCAGCCGCCACTATCACGTGCCCTTGCTGGTCAGCCCGTGGGCGTACTCGACCTACCGTGGTTCGTGAGGGACCCTCACACCCTGACTGTCGTTCCGGCCCCGGAACCCTGTCAGCCCGGCCTCGAGCCGGTCGCCACGGAGGCCTGGATTGCGGGTCAAGCCCGCAATGACAGCGAGTGCGGCTGTCATCCCGGACTTGATCGGGATCCATGCCTGTCCCTGCGTGGATTGGTGGGCTGGCCGAGGGGTGGATCCCGGGTCAAGCCCGGCATGACGATGCAGCCCGGGATGACAGCTCTGCGCAATGACAGCGGCTTGACCGCGCCGTCCGTGACGACCCCGCCTGCGTCAGTCCTGTCCCTCGGTGAGCGTGTCGAGCTGGAAGCGGCCGCTCTTGTGCCAGAGCCAGGTGTCGGTCCAGACCACCTTGCCCATGCGGGCCGGCGCGGGATAGGGCGCGGCGGCGCGGACGGTGCGTTCGATCTCGGCCACCACTTCGGGCGCGTGCGACGGCCGGCGCATCCAGTGCAGCGAGCGCACGCGGCCCTGGCCGTCCAGATCCACTTGCAGCGTGCCGATGGCGTACAGCAGTGGCGGCAGCCGGCCCTTGTAGATGCGGTCCTGGTTCAGGCCGTACACGTGGCTGGCCGCATCGGCGCGATAGGCGCGAGCCGTCGCTGCGCCGGAGACGCGGGTTCCGGTGATCTCGGTGGCGCCGGACTGGACCACGGCATCCGGCACGTTGGAGGGGTTGGGGGCGGCGGCCACGGCGACGGGCGCAGTCGGCCCTGCCATCGGGCTTTCCGCCGGCGGCGGCGCGGGCGGGGAACCGCAGCCAGACAGCATGGCCGTGGCCGCGCCGGTTGCGGCAGCCAGCGCCAGCCGCCAACGTTCGAGAATCTTGATCATGCGGCCTCCTGCGCCCGGTTCGTCGGGCAACCGAGCTTACAACGGGCAAGCGGCATACTGCGGCGACACGCCTTACCAATGGGTTCGCTTTTTTTGGAGTTCACACGCGGATGATGCAGGGCCTCTCCCAACGACTCGCGGCGCGACTGGCTGCCGCGGACTGCGTGCTGGTCAGCGTCGACGCCTCGCAGGGGTCGGTCCCGCGCGAGGCCGGCGCCTGGATGGCGGTGTTCGGCCAGGACGTGCTGGGCACTGTCGGCGGCGGCCAGCTGGAACTGCAGGCGATCAATGAAGCGCGCCGGCGCCTGGCTGGTGCAGCAGGCGAGGCGGTGTTGCGCTATCCGCTCGGTCCTGGTCTGGGCCAGTGCTGCGGCGGCGTGATGCAGCTGCGGTTCGAACCCGTCAACGCCGCCGATGCGCTGTCGGTGGCCGCGCGACTGGCTCCGCAACGGATTCCAGTCGCCCTGTTCGGCGGCGGCCACGTCGGCAGCGCCCTGGTCGCCGCACTCGGGCCCTTGCCGTTCGCCGTGCGCTGGATCGACAGCCGCGACGAGATCTTTCCCGCCATCCGGCCCGACAACGTGGACTGCGAGCACTCCGATCCGGTACAGGCTGCAGTGGCCGACCTGGTTGCGGGCACGCACGTGATGATCATGAGCTTCAGCCATGCCGAGGACCTGGACGTCGTCGCCGCCTGCCTGGCGCGCCAGCGCCAGCACGGTGACCTGCCCTTCATCGGGCTGATCGGCAGCAAGACCAAGTGGGCGAGCTTCCGCCAGCGGCTGGAGCAGCGTGGCTGTTCCAGGCAGGAGCTGGCGCAGGTGACGTGCCCGATCGGACTGGCCGGCATCAAGGGCAAGCAGCCCGAGGTGATCGCCGTCAGCGTGGCGGCGCAGTTGCTGCAACTGCGATCGTGGGAAACGCAGCCGCAGCCACCCAAAAAGTAAACCACTGCTAGCCACCGAAAGAGACATGGAAAGCTACCTGCTGGATTGGGCCAACCTGCTGCTCCGATGGATCCACGTGATCACCGCGATTGCCTGGGTCGGCTCGTCGTTCTACTTCGTCTTCCTCGATTCCAGCCTGACGCCACCGGTCGACGAGGACCTCAAGCGCCAGGGTGTCAGCGGCGAATTGTGGGCGGTGCACGGTGGCGGCTTCTACCACCCGGTCAAGTTCGCGGTCAAGCCGCCGCAGATGCCGGCACACCTGCACTGGTTCTACTGGGAGAGCTATGCCACCTGGCTGAGCGGCTTCGCGCTGTTCACCGTCACCTACCTCTGGAACGCCAGCAGCTACCTGGTCGACAAGAGCCTGATGGACTGGTCTGCGGGCGCGGCGGTCGGCGTGGCGCTCGCGTTCCTGGCGGTATTCTGGCTTCTGTACGACGCGATCTGCCGGGTTTTCGGATCGGGCAAGAATGGGGAGGCCACTGTCGGTGCGCTGGTGCTGGTGCTGGTGTGCATCGCCTCCTGGCTGGCCTGCCACTGGTTCGCCGGCCGCGCCGCCTTCTTGCTGGTGGGCGCGATGATCGCCACCGCGATGAGCGCCAACGTGCTGTTCTGGATCATCCCGGGCCAGCGCAAGGTGGTGGCGTCGATCAAGGCGGGTGAGCCGGTGGACCCGGTGCACGGCTTGCGGGGCAAGCAGCGCAGCGTGCACAACACCTACTTCACCTTGCCGGTGCTGTTCTCGATGCTGTCCAACCACTACAGCTTCACCTACAGCCATCCGCTCAACTGGCTGGTGCTGGTCCTGATGATGTTCGCCGGCGCGGCGATCCGGCAGTTCTTCGTCATGCGCCACGGCTGGAAACTGGGACGCAACCGGCACCCGTGGCCGTATGCCCTGGTGGGTGCGGCCGTGATCGCCGCGGTGATCGTGTGGCTGCGGCCAGCAGCGTCGATGACTGCGACTGCCGTGCCGGTGACACAGGCCGCCGGCTATGGCGAAGTGCGTCAGGTGCTGGAGCAACGCTGCTTCATGTGCCACGGCGAGCAGCTGCAGATGAAGAACGTGCGGCTCGATTCGCCGCAGTCGCTCAAGCTGCACGCCCAGGCGGTCTACCAGCAGGCGGTGCTGGCCAGGACCATGCCGATGAACAATTCCACCGGCATCACCGAGGCCGAACGGGCGGTGATCGGGCGCTGGTTCCTGGCCGGCGCGAAAACGCCTTAACGCCGGATTCGGTAGCGGCAGTGCCGCCGCAGCGGGTGGCCTTCGGCGAAAGTCGGGTAGTCGAAATCCTCATGGGCGTCCAGCATGCCGATCCGCTCCATCACGGCCCGCGAGCGCAGGTTGCCGGCGGCGGTGAAGGAGACGATCTGCTCCAGTCCCGCCGGTTCGAAGCCGACCCGCAGCGCGCCTGTCGCAGCACTTTCTCCGGGGTGAACGAAAAGCTCAGCAGCCGCGCGCCGGTCGCATCATCGATGGCATTGCCGATTGCTGCAGAAAGCAGCCATTCAATCGGCCGTGATGCCGGCCGACTTGATGGTCCTGGTCCAGAACTCGGTTTCGCTGCGCACCA
>JAJAZH010000135.1 GCA_026785815.1 Ramlibacter sp.
ATGATCGCGAGGTCGGTCAGTCGCGTTCTCGGGCTGGGCCCGGCCCGGGCAACCCGGTCGTGGACCGCGGCGCCCCCGGGAACAGGCGGCGGGCGGCCCCCCGGGCTTGAAGTTGCATCGCTAATGTCCCGATGAATGGACGTGGTTGTTGCGCGGCTTGCGCCGGTGGCCGGTTTGACACTGGCGAGGCGACCAACCAATCTTCACTGCGGCATCGGCGATGAAGGCGTCCTACAGGGCCTTCGCGCAGATGCTTACAAGCTCGGCTGCGGGCTGGAGCGCTAATGAGCGTTCTTATAAAAACAAAGGACTGCCATGAAACATTTCGAAGTCGAATCCAGCATGCTGACCATGGGCGGGGTGTTCTACCCGACCGGCTACATGTTCGTCATGTTCCCCAGCGAACAGGACGCCCGCGCCGCAGAAAGCAAGCTCGCGGACGACGGTCTCTCCGCAGAAAAAGTCACTTTGCTGTCGCCGCAAGTGATCCAGGAAAAAATCACCCGCACCGTGGGAGGTGCCGACATTCCGTTGCCTTCAGCCGGAACCGAGGCTGACACCGTCCGCCGCTTTGCCGAACTGGCCAGCCAGGGCCACTACGCCCTGCTGATCCACGCGCCGCATGGTGACGAGACCGCGCACATCATGGCAGTCATGAAGGGGCTGCCAATCTCCTATGCCCAGAAATACCGTCAGCTGGTGATCGAAGACCTGGTCTGAGGCAGGCGGCCGGCACAGCAGCTGCCGATGCGACCAAAAACAAAGCCCGCAACAGCGGGCTTTGTTGATTCAACTCTCCGGTCCTGCCTCAGCCCATGTGCAGGCCGCCATTGACCGAGAAGTCGGCGCCGGTTGCGTAGCCGCCCTCCTCCGAGGCCAGCCACGCGATGATCGAAGCGATTTCTTCCGGCTGGCCGAGGCGTTTGACCGGAATCGTGGCGACGATCTTGTCCAGCACATCCTGGCGGATCGCCTTGACCATGTCGGTGCCGATGTAGCCCGGGCTCACCGTGTTGACAGTCACGCCCTTGTTGGCCAGTTCCTGCGCCAGCGCCATGCTGAAGCCGTGCATCCCGGCCTTGGCCGCCGAGTAATTGGTCTGGCCGGCCTGGCCCTTCTCGCCGTTGACGCTGCTGATGTTCACGATCCGGCCCCAGCCCTTTTCGACCATGTCGCCCACCACCTGCTTGGTGACGTTGAACATGCTGTTCAAGTTGGTCTCGATCACCGCATCCCAGTCTTCGCGCGACATCTTCAGGAACATGCGGTCGCGGGTGATGCCGGCATTGTTGACCAGCACATCGATCGAGCCGTGTTCCGCCTTGGACTTGGAAAACGCTTCGACCGTCGAGTCCCATGCGCCGACGTTGCCGACCGACGAGTGAAAATCGTAGCCGAGCGCTTTCTGCTCCCCCAGCCACTTGTTGAAATCCCGGGTCGGGCCGCAGCCGGCGATCACGGTGAAGCCATCTTTGTGCATGCGCTGGCAGATGGCCGTTCCGATGCCGCCCATGCCCCCCGTCACGTACGCTACTTTCTTGCCCATGGTTCGTCTCCTTGCAAATTTTGCTATGTTTTTGATAGCAGGATGTGTCCGCAGCTGGCGGTCTGCCGGCAGTTGTACTCCGGAATCAGCGTTCGACTGCGAGGGAAACCCCCATGCCGCCGCCGATGCACAGGGCGGCGATGCCCTTCTTCGCTTCGCGCCGCTTCATCTCGTGCAGAAGCGTCACCAGGATCCGGGCGCCCGAGGCGCCGATCGGATGGCCGATCGCGATAGCGCCGCCATTCACGTTGACCTTGGCCGGGTCGATGTCCAGCGCCTTGTTGACGGCGCAGGCCTGCGCCGCGAAAGCTTCGTTCAACTCGAACAGGTTGACTTCCGAAGCCTTCCAGCCGGCGCGCTCGAGGACCTTTTTGGTGGCCGACACCGGGCCCATGCCCATGATCTTCGGGTCCAGGCCGGTGGTGCCGAAGGCCTTGATCGTGGCCAGCGGCGTCAGGCCGAGTTCCCTGGCCTTCTTCGCGCTCATGATCACCATCGCGGCGGCGCCGTCGTTCAGGCCCGACGCATTGCCGGCGGTCACGCTGCCGGCCTTGTCGAACGCCGGCCGCAAGCCCGACAGCGCTTCGGCATTGGTCTTCTTGTTGATGAATTCGTCGGTGTCGAACTGGATCGGATCACCTTTGCGCTGCGGAATCGGCACTGCGACGATCTCGTCCTTGAAGCGGCCGGCGTCCTGCGCCGCGCTCGCCTTTTGCTGGCTGCCCAGCGCCAGCGCGTCCTGGGCGGCACGGTCGATGTTGTGTTCCTTGGCCACGTTCTCGGCCGTGACACCCATGTGGTACTGGTTGTAGACGTCCCACAGGCCGTCCACGATCATCGTGTCCTGCATCTTCCAGTCGCCCATGCGCTGGCCGTCGCGTGAACCCATCAGCACGTGGGGCGCGGCGCTCATGTTTTCCTGGCCGCCGGCCACCACGATCTCGGCGTCGCCCCAGGCAATGGCCTGGGCCGCCAGCATCACGGCCTTCAGGCCGGAGCCGCAGACCGCGTTGATCGTGAGGCCCGGCACTTACTTCGGCAGGCCGGCTTTGATCAACGCCTGGCGCGCCGGGTTCTGGCCGGCGCCTGCCGCCAGCACCTGGCCCATGATCACTTCGCTGACCTGGGACGGATCGACCTTGGCCCGCGCCAGCGCCTCCTTGATGACGATGGCGCCCAGGTCCACGGCCGCTACCTTGGCGAGCGAACCGCCAAATTTGCCGACGGCGGTGCGGACCGCCGAAACGATGACGATGTCTTCCATGCTGTGCTCCTGATGGGATGGGATGGGTCGGGTGAAAAAAATGACTTTTGACGCTCAGGCCTTGGCCTTGACGTAGCGACCGGGCGCGGGCTCGATGGCCTTGTACTTCGCGCCCTTGCCGTAGCCTTTGGGTGCGGCAACCAGCTTGCCGGCATTGCCCTTGAGCCAGCCAGCCCAATCGGGCCACCAGCTGCCAGGATGCTCCTTGGCGCCGGCGATCCAGTCGTCGACGCTGGCCGGCATCTTGCCGGACCGAGCAGCGCCCGACCGGGCGTCGTTGGTCCAGTACGACCGCTTGTTCTTGGCTGGCGGGTTGATCACGCCGGCAATGTGGCCGGAGGCGCCCATCACAAAGCGCTTCTTGCCCGGCAGGTGCCTGGTGCTGGCGTAGGCGCCCGCAATGGGCACGATGTGGTCTTCGCGCGATCCGTAGATATAGACCGGCATGTCGATGCTCGACAGGTCGATCTTCTGGCCGGCGACCTTGCACTTGCCGGGCTTGACCAGGTTGTTCTCGAAATACGTGTTGCGCAGGTACCAGGTGTACATCGGCCCGGGCAGGTTGGTCGAATCGCTATTCCAGTACAGCAGGTCGAACGGCGGCGGTGTTTCGCCCTTGAGGTAGTTGCCCACCACATAGTTCCAGACCAGGTCGTTGGGCCGCAGGAAACTGAAGGTGGTGGCCAGCTCCTGGCCCTTGAGCAGGCCGCCCTTGCCCATCTGCATTTCGCGGTACTTGACCATCGGCTCGTCGATGAACAGGTCGAGGATGCCGGTGTCCGAAAAGTCGAGCAGCGTGGTGAGGAAGGTGGCCGACGCCACTGGCTTTTCATCGCGCGCGGCCAGCGCAGCCAGCGCGGTGCTCAGGATCGTGCCGCCGACGCAGAAGCCGAGCGCGTTGATCTTCTTGGCGCCGGTGATCTCCCGCACCACCTCGATGGCCTTGATTGCCGCGTCGTCGATGTAGTCGTCCCAGGTCTTGTCCTGCACCGACTCATCGGCATTGCGCCAGCTCACCACGAAGGTCCGGTGGCCCTGGTCCACCACATACTTGATCAGCGAGTTTTCCGGCTGCAGGTCGAGGATGTAAAACTTGTTGATGCAGGGCGGGACGAACAGGAAAGGCCGCTCGTAGACCTGCTTGCCGGACGGCTTGTATTCGATCAGCTGGAACAGCTCGTTCTCGAACACCACGGCGCCTTCGGTGGTCGCGACATTGCGGCCGACCTCGAACAGGCTCTCGTCGGTCATCGACACGTGGCCCTGCTGGATGTCGGCCAGCAGGTTCTTCATGCCCTGGGCGATGCTTTCGCCCTTGGTTTCGATCGCCTTGCTCTGCGCCTCGGCGTTGAGCGCCATGAAGTTGCTCGGCGCGGATGCGGCCATCCACTGCTCGACGGCGAAGCGCAGCCGCGCCTTGGTCTTGGCATCGGCTTCGACCGCGTCCGCCAGGCCCAGCAGGGTGCGGGCGTTCAGCAGGTAAGCCGATGCGGAGAAAGCGGCGACCGGATTGGCGTTCCACGCTGCGCCGGTAAAGCGCCTGTCGGTGCTGGTCTTGGGCTGCAAGCCCTGGTTCCACAGCTCCGATGCCTCGTTCAGGTAGGCCTGGCGCAACTGCTGCAGCTTCTCGGGCGCGAACGAGAGCGGCGCGGGCGCCCCGGTCTGCCCGCCCTGCGGCAGGTCCATCTGCTGGAAGGATTGCATGGCTTTGCCCCAGCTGTCGCCCAGGCTTTGCTGGAACTTCCGGGTGGCTGCGGCCCAGTCTGCTTCAGAATGCATTTTTGTCTCCTGACAACTGTGATCCGGGTTGTTCGAACTATGTCACCTTCGCTGCCGCACCGCCATGAAAACTTCAGGTCATCCCCATGCACATCGTCGTGATCGGCTGGCTCTACGTGGCGCTGATGATGGCGGTCGCCGAGGGGGCCAGCAGCAACGGCAGTGTCCTGGGAGCCATTGTGACCTTTCTCCTTTACGGTGTCGGCCCGGTCGGATTGGTGATTTACCTGATGCTGGAGCCGACGCGGCGGCGGCGCCGCAAGGCCGCCGACGAGGCCGATCGCCAGTTGCGGGGGCCGGTGTCAGGCCAGCCAGATGCTGGCGGCGAGGCGGCCGCTGACCCGGTCGCGCCGGTGCGAGAAAAATCGTAACGGGTTGCTGACGGTGCACCACGCGTCGCTGCCGTCATTGCCGTAAACCCGCTTGACGCCCAGGGTCGCCAGGCGCAACCGCGCCAGGCCCTGCAGGTCGGCCAGCCACTTGCCGGCCGAGTACGGTCGGAACATCCCGGCCGCGTCGCGGTCACGCGATACGAACGCCTGCTTCACCTCGTCACCGACCTCGAACGCGCGCGGACCGATGCACGGCCCCAACCATGCGATCGTCTCGCCGGCACCGGAGCCGGCAGCGCCCGCTGCCAGCGCTGCAGACCGCAAAGCCGGCACCACCGTGTCCAGGATTCCCGCACCCTGGCTGCCGGCCAGGCCGCGCCATCCCGCATGGGCCGCCGCAACCGCAACCCCCCTGGTATCGGTGAAGAGGACCGGCAGGCAGTCGGCCACCATGATCGTGCAGGCCAGGCCGGCGCCGATGCTGATGCAGCCGTCGGCTTGCGTGCCGTCAGGCATGCCAGGCGCGAGTTGAACCAAGGCGCTGCCATGCACCTGGTGCAGGAACACCGGCCGGGCTTCGAGCGCGTCGGCGAAGATGCGGCGGTTGCGCGCGACGGCGGCCGCAGCATCGCCGACATGGTCGCCCAGGTTCAGGCTGTCGTACGGGGCGCTGGAGACCCCGCCGTGCCGCGTGCTGAAGACCGAGCGCACCCACTCGGGCGCCGGCCAGTCGGGAGTGATCCAGTCGCCGTTCACCCGCAGCTTCAGGCTTCGTTGTCCGGGCAGCTGGAAGGCTGCGCTTTCTGGAAGGCCGGCAGTGCCATGCAGGCCTCGTGGGCCGCCATGGTCCGGGACAGGCCCTGGAAGTCGACATCGAAGCGCCGGCCATTGGCGATCTGCGGCACCAGGCAGCAATCGGCCAGTGTCGGCGTATCGCCATAGCTGAACTTCGACGCGGGCAACTGCTGCAATTCGCGCTCGTACGCTTCCAGCCCATCGCGCACCCAATGGCGGTACCAGGTGTTCTTGGCCTCTTCTTCGACCTTCAGTTCGCGCACCAGGTACTTGAGCACGCGCAGGTTGTTCAGCGGATGGATCTCGCAGGCGATCAGCTGCGCCAAGGCGCGAACCCGGGCCCGGCCGATCGGGTCCGCCGGCAACAGCGGCGGCTGCGGATGGGTTTCGTCCAGGTACTCGATGATCGCCATCGACTGCTCGAGCCGTTCGCCGCCATCGGTTTCCAGCATCGGCACCAGCATCGACGCAGACAGCGCCGAGTACCCCGACTGCTTGTGCTCGCCCTTGCCCAGGTGCACCGGCAGGTAGTCGTAGCGCAGCCCTTTCAATTCGAGTGCGATCCGGACGCGGTACGAAGCGGACGAGCGGAAGTAGTTGTGGAGCTTCATGCGACAAGCATAAACCGGCAGCCCGGCGCGCCGCCGGTCGCAGCCCCTAAACTGCGCTGGTTTCCAGGAGACCGTCCATGCTGCATCCCCAGGCCCGCGCGCTGCTGCAACTGATCGAGGAGAAGGGCTTGCCCCCGACCCATACGCTGTCGCCAGCCGAGGCCCGCCACTGGTATCGCGAGCGCCGCTTCGTCAGCCAGCCGCCACCGCCGGCGGTGGCGCAGTCGGTGGATCTGAAGGCGCCCGGCCCCGGCGGCGACATTGCGCTGCGGCTGGTCCGGCCAGTGGGCAGCGCGCCCGCGACGCGGTTGCCGGTGCTGGTGTACTACCACGGCGGCGGCTGGGTGATCGGCGATCTCGACAGCCATGACACGCTCTGCCGGGAGCTGGCCAACGGCTCCGGCTGCGCGGTGGTGGCGGTCGACTACCGGATGGGCCCGGAGCACCGCTTCCCGGCGGCGGTCGACGATGTGATCGCAGCCACTCGCTGGGTCCATGCCAACGCAGCGGCGCTGGACCTCGATGGTTCGCGGATCGCGGTCGGCGGCGACAGCGCCGGCGGCAACCTGGCCGCGGTGGTGGCGATTGCGGCTCGCGACTCGGGCGACCTGCCGCTGGCGTTCCAGCTGCTGATCTATCCGGCCACCGATATGCGGCGCGGCGCGCCATCGCATCAGAGCAATGGCCAGGGCTACCTGCTGACCCGCGACACGATCACGTACTTCCATGACCACTACATCGACGACGCCAGCCACGACCTCGACTGGCGCGCCTCGCCACTGCTGCACCCCGACCTGTCGAAGCTGCCGCCGGCTTCCGTCCTCACCGCCGGCTACGACCCGCTGCGCGACGAAGGCCTGCAGTACGCGCAGGCGCTGAGCGAAGCCGGCAACCGCGCCGCGCTGGTGTGCTTCGAGCGGCAGATCCACGGCTTCATCACCATGGGCAAGGTGATCGACGAAGCCAATACGGCGGTGGCGCTGTGCGCCGCACAACTGCGCCACGCGCTCCAGTAGACAAGCTAGATCCCGAGTCGCCGGCACAACGCCACCGTGGCCGCGCCGCAGAGCGCGGCAGCGAGGTCGCGGCCGGTGAGCTTCATCACACCGATCACCACCACCAGTCCGGCCACCTCCGGCAAGCGGCCCGAAGCCGCTGAGGGCATGACGATGCCGATCATCACGCCCAGTGGCGTGGCCCGCAGCGCTGCCTCGATGCGCGGCGTGATCGTCACCAGTCCCATCAGCAGGAAGCCGGCCACGCGGCAGGCATAGGACGCCAGGGCCAGCGCCACCAGCGCGATCCAGAAGCCGCTGTCAGCGCTCATGCCGCCACGCTCCCACCGCGCCAGCCGCCAGCCCGGCGCCGACGATCGCCCAGCCGCCGGGCAGCAACCGTGGCAGCACCAGCGCGACCACCGCTGCCGCGACGGCCGGCGCCACGCCCGCACGCCCGGGCCAGACCGAGATTCCGATGGCGGCGGCGAAAGCCACCAGCATGAAGTCGAGACCGAAAGTCGCCGGGTGGGGCAGGATGTTGCCGAGGAAAAATCCAAGCAGCGTCCCGGCGATCCAGGGCGCGAAGGTGGCCAGCCCGGAACCGAGCACGAAGCCGGCGTCGCGGTAGCCGGTCTGGTACTCCCGCATCGCCAGCGCCCAGTTGCCGTCGCCGAGCAGGAACAGCGTTCCGAGAGCCTGACCGCGCGTCGCCTGCACCAGCCACGGCTGGACCGATGCGCCATACAGCACATAACGCGCATTGATCACCAGCACCGTGGCGACCATCGGCAGGATCAGCGGCAGGATCAGCGGCGATTGGCTCCAGCTTTGCAGCACTGCCAGTTGCGCACTGCCGGAGTAAACGAAAACGCTCATCAACAGCGCCTGCAACCAGGCCAGGCCGCGCTCGCTCGCGAGCACGCCGAACACCATGCCGTACAGCAGTGTTCCGGGCGTCAGGGGCTGGGCGAGCAGGAAGCCGCGGCGCACACCGGCGGCAGTGAAAAGGCCGGCCGCTGCCGCTGTCACGAGGCTGAGCGCAGGGCCGTTTTCATGGGCGCGACTGTACACTGAAGCCCAGTTGCATTGCCCTGCGGGCGGAGTGTCGCAATGAGAGCCGAACAGAACGAATTGCTGACGCGCGTCGGTCCGGGCACCGCCTGCGGCGCCCTGCTGCGCAGCTACTGGCAGCCGGTGGCGCTGGTCGACGAGTTCGATCCGTCGCTCGATCCGCGCATGGACCAACGGCCACTCAAGCCGGTGCGGGTGATGGGCCTGGACCTGCTTCTGTTCAAGGATGCGACTGGCGCCTGGGGCCTGCTGGACCGCGCCTGCCCGCACCGCGGCGCCGACCTCGCGTTCGGCCGCCACGAAGGCGACGGCCTGCGTTGTCCGTTCCACGGCTGGAAGTTCGACGTCACCGGCAAGTGCCTGGAAACGCCGGCCGAGCCCACCGGCAGCAAGCTGTGCGACCGGGTCCGCCAGCGCAGCTATCCCGTCCTGGAACGCAGCGGCATCGTGTTCGCCTGGCTGGGCCAGGAAAGCACGACGCCGCCACCGTTCCCCGAATTCGATTGCTTCGCCGCGCCGGCCAGCCACACCTTCGCCTTCAAGGGCCTGTGGAACGCCAACTGGCTGCAGGCGTTCGAAGTCGGCATCGATCCGGCGCATCCGTCGTTCCTGCACCGGTTCCTGAACGACGTGGCACTGGACGAGGTCGGCGACAACGCCGCCGGCAAGCAGTTCCGCAGCGCCGCCGCCGGTGAGATCGGCGGGGAGCACTGGCCGATGACGCGGATCATGCGCGAGTTCCACCAGCCAGAGATCA
Source organism: Ramlibacter sp. (assembly GCA_026785815.1). GTDB lineage: Bacteria > Pseudomonadota > Gammaproteobacteria > Burkholderiales > Burkholderiaceae_C > Ramlibacter. The sequence continues at coordinate 9,154 of JAJAZH010000135.1, forward strand.
GCCACGAAACGAAGCCTTGGGGAATGCAGCTCACCGCGCTGCGTCCGATGACGCCCGAGCTGACACACGTCCGGGTGACCCAGGCGATCTTTCCCCAGACCTTCGTGATCCCGCTGTCCGAAACGCTGACGATCACGCAGCTGCACGTCCCGGTCGACGACACCCGCACTTACTGGTATTCGATCTTCACCAGCTTCGCCGGCCCGGTGGACAAGGAGGCGATGCGCAACCAGCGGCTGCAATACATCTCGCTGCCAGACTACCTGCCCAAGTCCGGACGTCACAACGGCTGGGGCTTCGATCCGCAAGAACAGCGGACCGGGACTTTCCTGGGCATGGGCGAGGACGACATCAACGTCCACGACCAGTGGGCAGTGGAGAGCATGGGTGCGATCCAGGACCGCACGCGCGAGCACCTGGGCACCAGCGACAAGGTGATCATCGCCAATCGCCGAGTGCTGCAGAAGGCGATCGAGACCGTGCAGGCCGGCGGCGTGGCGCCCGGAGTGGCCGATGCCTGCCTGGCGGCGTCGATGCGAGGGCCGGACACGGTCGACGGCATCGCACCCGCGGGCACATGGTCAACCTGGTGGCGCGAGCAGGTGCAGTTGAAGCGCCAGCGCGCGCCCTGGTGCCAGGTCGATTCCAGTCACCCCGCTCCGACCGAGGCTTGAGGGTGAGTTTCGCGCAGCGCTGCGGCATCGACAACGAGCGTTGGCAGCAGTCGCTGCAGCGGACTGAAAAACTGATCGCAGCCACCGGCCTGGAGCTGGTTCGCTTTGCCTGGTGCGACCTGCACGGTGTGACGCGCGGCAAGACCCTGGTCGCCGGCGCCGCCGCGAAGGCCATGCGGGACGGCGTCGGCATGGTCAGCACGCTGATGCTCAAGGACACATCGGACCGCACCGCGTACCAGGTGTTCGAAGCCGGCGGCGCGGCCGACCTGCCGGGCTTCGAGTTCGCCGGCAACCTGGTGCTGCTCGCCGATCCGGCCAGCTTCAAGTCCCTGCCGTGGGCGCCGGCCACCGGCTGGGTCCGGGCCCAGCCCTGGTACCAGGACGGTCGGCCGGTCGAGCTGGACACCCGCCGCGTGCTGGAGCGCGCACTGGAACAGCTGCATGGCCGGGGCATGGCGATGAAATGCGGGCTGGAAGTCGAGTTCCACATTTACCGCATCGACGACGCACAGGCCCAGCTCGACCCGATGCAGGCGGCGTGGCCCGGCTTGCCGCCCGCGCTGTCGATGATCCATCCGGGCTACCACCTGCTGGCCGAAGCCTGGTCCGACCTGGCCGACGAACCGTTGCGGATCGTGCAGCGCACGGCACAGGCGCTCGGGCTGCCGCTGCTGTCGCTGGAAATCGAGCTCGGTCCCAGCCAGGTGGAAGCGGTGTTCGAAGCCACCGACGCGCTCACGGCCGCCGACAACATGGTGCTGTTCCGCAATGGCGTGAAGCAGGCGCTGCGGCGCGCCGGCTACCACGCCAGCTTCATGTGCCGGCCGCCGTTCCCGAACATCATGTCCAGCGGCTGGCACCTGCACCAGAGCCTGGTCGACGCGAAATCCGGCCGCAACCTGTTCATGCGAACGACGCCGGCGCCGGGCACGTCGCCAATGGACGCCGACCACACGCTGTCGGATTGCGGCGCGCAGTTCCTGGCCGGCCTGCTGGAGCATGCCCGGGGCTCGACGGTGTTCTGCACCCCGACCGCCAACGGCTTCGGCCGCTTCCGGCCCAACGCGCTGGCGCCGCAGTCGGTGCTGTGGGGTCGCGACAATCGCGGCGCCCTGCTGCGCGTGCTCGGCCAGTGCGGTGACCCCGACACGCGGATCGAAAATCGCATCGGCGAGCCGGCCGCCAATCCTTATCTCTACCTGGCAGCGCAGATCCACGCCGGGCTGGACGGGATCGAGCGCGAACTGGCGCCGCCACCCGCCACCGACGCGCCCTATTCAGGCAGCGGCGCCCGCTTGCCGGCCAGCCTGGGCGAGGCACTCGATGCGCTGCAGGCCGACGACACCCTGGTCAGCGCCTTCGGCCCCGCCTTCATCGATTACTTCGTGCGGATCAAGCAAAGCGAGCGCTTGCGCTTCGAGCAGGCCGAAGACCAGGACGACTTCCAGCGACGCGAATATTTCAGCCGCTTCTGACCGTCAGCATTCATTCAACACAGGAGACTCCCATGGTTCTGGAAATCGCCGACATCCGCATCCAGCCGGGCCAGCAGGCCGCTTTCGAGGAGGCGATCCGGAGCGGGATCGCGACGGTGGCATCGAAGGCCAGGGGCTTTGGCGGCTACTCGGTTCACAAATGCATCGAGTCACCCGAGCGCTACGTACTGCAGATCGCGTGGGACACGCTGGAGGACCACACCGTCGGCTTCCGTCAGGGGCCGCTGTTCGCCCAATGGCGCGCGATCGTCGGACCGTTCTTCGCCGCCGCCCCGCTGGTCGAGCACTTCGACCTGCTGGCGCAGTCGGCTCGATGAAAAAAGGGGCCGACGGCCCCTTGGTTCGAGTGGCGCCGCGATCAGCGGGCAGCGACGTTGGACCGCTCGCCCAGGAACACCTCGACCCGGCGGTTGCGGGCCCGGCCTGATTCGGTGCCGTTGTCGGCCACTGGCTGGTTCTCGCCGCGACCGGCGATCATGATGCGGGCCGGGTCGACGCCGCGCGAAGCCAGGTAGTTGCGGGCCGACTGGGCCCGCTGCAGCGACAGCGGGTCGTTGATCGCCCTGGAACCGGTGTTGTCGGTGTGGCCCACCACCTGCACTTCGAGGCTGGGCTGGTTCGCCAGGCCGTTGGCGAACTGGTCCAGGATCGGACGCAGGTTGGACTTGATGTCGGCCCGACCGGTGTCGAAGGAAATATCGCTCGGGATGTTCAGCTTGAGCTGGTTGTCCGCGGTCTGGGTCACGGCCACGCCGCTGCCCATGGTGGCCCGCTCCATCGCGATCTTCTTGTCCTGCATCTGGCGCGACCAGACGTAGCCGCCCGCAGCACCCAATGCACCACCGATGACGGCGCCTTTGGTATTGCCGCCGATGACGGCGCCAGCCAGGGCGCCGAGGCCGGCGCCGATGGCCGTGCCTTTCTGGCCCTGGCTCATGTTGTTCGGGTTCATGTCGGCACAGCCGACGGCCAGGACGGCGGTCATGGTCGCGGCGATGACAAGGGATCGGGTGCGGTTCGGGCAAGTGGTCATAGGAAACTTTCGGTGGGAACAGGCTACTTAACGCGCCCGGCGGTTCCGTGGTTCACACAGTCCGCAGCGAACCCGTGACGGAAGTCGCAGGTGGGTCGAGGATCAAGGAAAATGATGCCTCATGAGTTCCCCGCTTCCCTTTCTCGTCGCCGGCGGCGGGATCGGCGGCCTGGCCGCTGCCCTGCTGCTGGCCCAGGACGGCCATCCGGTCACGGTGCTGGAGCAGTCGTCCGTGTTCGGCGAAATCGGCGCTGGCATCCAGCTCGGTCCCAACATCTTTCGCATGTTCGACTACCTGGGACTGACCGAAGCGATCAACCGGGTTGCCTACTTTCCCCCGGGCCTCGGAATGAACGACGTGCGCACCGGAGAAAAGGTGGTGCGCGTCGCGCTGGGCGACGTCGCCCGGGCTGCGTATGGTTTCCCTTACGGAGTGATCTACCGCGCTGACCTGCACCAGGTGTTCCTCGATGCCTGCCGCCGCCAGCCGACCCTGACGCTGCGCACCGGCGCCAAGGTCGAGTCGTTCACCCAGGACGGCTCCGGCGTGCAGGCCCGGCTGGCCACTGGCGAAGTGGTCGAGGGCGTAGCGCTGATCGGGGCCGATGGACTGTGGAGCCGGATCCGCGAAGCCATCGTCGCCGATGGCAAGCCGCGGGTGTCGGGCCATGTCGCCTACCGGGCGGTGCTGCAGCGCCAGGACGTGCCCTCGCACCTGTGGAGCGACGACGTGGTGCTCTGGGGCGGAGAAAAAACCCACCTGGTGCACTATCCGCTGCGGCGTGGCGAGCTGTTCAACCTGGTCGCCGTGTTCCACAGCGACAAGTACGACGAGGGCTGGAACACTTTCGGCGACAGCGCCGAACTCACCCAGCGGTTCGCGCAGGCGGTGCCGCAAGTGCGCGAGCTGCTGGGGAAGATCGAGACCTGGAAGATGTGGGTGCTGTGCGATCGCGAGCCGGTGAAAAACTGGAGCGACCGCCGCGTCACGCTGCTGGGCGACGCCGCCCATCCGATGCTGCAGTACCTGGCCCAGGGCGCCGGCCAGGCGATCGAGGATGCCGTGGTGCTGCGAGAGGCGTTGCGCTTCACCGCCGGCGACATTGCCGCCGCGTTCCAGGCGTACCAGCAGGCCCGCTACCTGCGCACCGGCCGCGTCCAGCTCACCGCGCGCTTCTATGGCGACATCTATCATGCAGCGGGCGTGCAGCGCGAACTGCGCAACCAGATGTTCCAGGGTGGCAAGGAGTCGGCGGGCTTTGCCGGCCTGAAGTGGATGTACGAGGGCATCGATCCCCGCCAGCTGTTCACCTGAAGGCCATGCAAAGCTACGTCACCGAACCACAGCGGCAGACGCCGATCCTGGGCGAGTACGACGTCGTCGTGCTCGGCGGCGGCCCCGCCGGCATCGCCGCGGCGGTTGCGGCGGCGCGCGCGGGACGTTCGACTCTGCTGGTCGAGCGCTATGGCTTCCTGGGCGGAATGGGCACGGCCGCCGGCGTCACGAATTTCTGCGGCCTGCATGCCAACGTGCACGGCGAGATCCGGCAGGTGGTTCACGGCGTCGCCGACGACCTGCTGGCCCGCATCGACCGGCTGGGTGGGCTGAACACGCCGCATGCGCTGTTCGGCAAGACCGTCGCGCAGGCCTACGACACCGCCGCCTACAAGATCGCCGCTGACGACCTGATGCTGGCTGCCGGCGTGAGCCTGCTGTTTCATGCGCTCGCAACCGGCGTCGTGATGTCGGCGCCGGGCTACGTGCAGGCGCTGCTGGTCGAAACCAAATCCGGGCGCGGGGCGCTGCGCGGCCGTGCCTTCATCGACTGTTCCGGCGACGGCGACCTGTCGGCATGGGCCGGCGCGGCATTCGAAAAAGGCGACGGCCACGGCAACATGCTCTACCCGTCGACGATGTTCCGCATCAACGGAGTGGATCCACAGCGCGCCGGCAATGCCTGGGAAGTGATCCCCCGGCTGATGGAGCAGGCCCAGGCCGAGGGCCGCTACCGGTTTCCGCGCAAGGGCGCGATCGTGCGGCCGCAAAAGAGCGGCATCGAATGGCGCGTCAACCTGACGCAGCTGGCCAACCCGCAAGGCAACGCGATGGACGGCACCGATGCCGTGGAACTGAGCGAAGCCGAGGTGCTGGGCCGGCGCCAGATCGCGGAGGTGGCCGGCTTCCTGAAGGAGGTTCCGGGCTTCGAGCAGTCTTACATCGTCGACATCGCGCCGCAGGTCGGCATCCGCGAAACGCGGCGCGTGATCGGCGCAGCCATGCTGACCGAAGCCGACGTCCTGGAGTGCGCGAGCTTCGACGACACCATCGGCGTCAACGGCTGGCCGCTCGAACTGCACACCCGGGGCGACGTCGAGTTCCGCTGGCCGAAGATTCCTGAGAGTCGCGGCTTCAACCACCTGCCCTACCGGATGACGGTGCCGCTCATCGGAGCAGCGCCGCCTCAATCCAGCGGCGCTCCCGCTCACGGCAGTGCCAGACTTGTGGGACAAGCTGTGCCTTTCGACAACCTGTGGGTGGCTGGCCGTTGCGCTTCGATGACGCACGAGGCGCAGTCCGCCGCTCGCGTCACCGGAGCGTGTTTCGTGATGGGCCAGGCGGTCGGCACCGCCGCCCACCTGGCGCTCCGGGCCGGCAGCGGCGCGAGCGCGGTCGATGTGGCAACGCTGCAGGCCCACCTGGAAAGCGAAGGCGCTTATCTCGGGCGCAGTTGGCAGTAACGACAGCAAGGAGTTTTCGATGAACGCACCTCACGCCACCGCGGCGCTGCGCCAGCAGCTCTACCGCGACATGGCGCCCCTGCACCTGACACCGCTGTGGGAGGTGCTGCATGCGCTGGTGCCTCGGCAGCCGCAATCGCCCTGCGTCGCGGCGCTGTGGAAGTACCACGAAGTTCGCCCGTTCCTGCTGCGGGCCGGCCAGGCCATCACGGCCGAAGAAGCGGTGCGCCGGGTGCTGATCCTGGAGAACCCGACGCTGCGGGGACAGTCGGCGGTGACGCAGTCGCTCTATGCCGGGCTGCAGCTGATCCTGCCGGGCGAAGTCGCGCCGAGCCACCGCCATACCCAGAGCGCGCTGCGCTTCATCGTCGAAGGCTCGGGCGCCTACACCGCGGTCGATGGCGAGCGCGCCGCCATGCGGCCCGGCGATTTCATCATCACGCCGAGCTGGACCTGGCACGACCACGGCTGCAATGGCAGCGATCCTGTGGTCTGGCTGGACGGGCTCGACATCCCGATGCTGCGCTTTTTCGACGCCGGCTTCGCCCAGAACGACGAGAGCAAGTCGCAGCAGATCTCACGCAGCGAAGGCACCAGCTACGCCCGCTATGGCCACAACATGGCGCCGGTGCGGCACGACGCCCCCTTCGGCAAGACCTCGCCGATCTTCAGCTATCCCTATGAGCGCAGCCGGGAAGCGCTGCACAGCCTGGAACGCGGCGCTCCGGTGGACGACTGGGACGGCGTCAAGCTGCGCTACGTCAACCCGCTGACGGGCGGCTCGCCGATGCCGACCATGGCCACCTTCATGCAGCAGTTGCCGGCCGGTTTCAGCGGCAAGCCATGGCGCCAGACTGACGGTGCCGTGTACAGCGTGGTCGAAGGCCAGGGCGAGGTGGAGGTCGAGCATGGTGGCGTGCAGTGGCGCCAGAGCTTCTCGCCGCGCGATCATTTCGTGATTCCGTCGTGGCACACTGCCCGCTTTGCATCCGAGCGCGGTTGCGTGCTTTTCAGTTTTTCCGACCGGCCGGTGCATCAGGCGCTGGGCTTTCACCAAGAAGAAAGGTTGTCATGAGCTTTGTATTCACTCCCCCGGCGGTGCCATCCGTGCCAGTCGTCGGCCGCAGCGAGCGCTTCCCGATCCACCGGATCTACTGCGTCGGGCGCAATTACGAGGAGCACGCGAAGGAGATGGGTTTCACCGGCCGCGAGCCGCCGTTCTTCTTCCTGAAGCCGGCCGACACCGCCGTGGTGATCAACGCGGGAGAAACCGGGACCATGAGCTATCCCACGCTCACCAGCAACCTGCATCACGAGATCGAATTGGTGGTGGCGATCGGCACCGGCGGCAGGAACATCAAGGCCGCCGATGCCAGAAAGCACATCTTCGGGTACGCCGTCGGCCTCGACATGACGCGGCGCGACCTGCAGGGCGACATGAAGAAACAGGGCCGCCCCTGGTGCATCGGCAAGGCTTTCGAGCAGTCGTCCCCGATCGGCCCGATCATGCCGGTCGCGCAGGCGGGCGATGCCGAGAACGCCGAGATCTACCTGCAGGTCAACGGCAAGGACCGCCAGCGCAGCACCGTGTCCAAGCTGATCTGGAACATCGGTGAGACCATCGAGCACCTGTCCGCCGCCTGGGACCTGCAGCCCGGCGACCTGATCTACAGCGGCACGCCCGAGGGCGTCGCGGCGGTGGTCAAGGGCGACACGCTGGAAGGCGGCGTCGCCGGCGTCGGCACCCTGAAGCTGCGGATCGCCTGATCAACAGCGCGACGCTCACGCCAATGGCGCCGCCGGAAATCATTTGAAAGTCCTCGAGACCCTGGCCCGGCTGTGCGCCATTTGCGCCGGCTTGCTGCTGACGGTGATCACACTGATGACCTGCGTCAGCCTGATCGGCCGCAACACGGTCGGCGTGACGCTGGTCGGCGACTTCGAGCTCACCGGCGTTGCCGCTGGCGCCGCCATCGCGCTGTTCATGCCGTGGTGCCAGCTCCGCCGCGGCAACATCATCGTCGACTTCTTCACCGCGAAAGCCAGCCCCGCCACCCAGGAGCGGCTGGACCGGCTGGGCGCGCTGCTGCTGGCAGCGGCGTTCGGCCTGCTGGCCTGGCGCACCACGCTCGGGGCGATGAATTCGTTCTCGACCCATTCCGAATCGCAGATCCTGGGCTTCCCCGAGTGGATCACCTATGCGGCCATGGTCCCGCCCTTCGTGCTGACGCTGCTGATCGGCGGCTACCAGGCGCTGTTCGGCTTCGCCGACGCGCCACAGGCGGATGCATGAGCGCATTGACGCTGACGCTGCTGATTTTCGGGATCATGCTGGTGCTGATGGCGGTGCGGGTGCCGATCTCGGTGGCGATGTTCATGGCGGGCAGCACCGGTTACCTGATGCAGACCGGCTGGGGGCCGTTCTCGAATTTCCTGAACAACCAGGCCTTCGCCCGGTTCGCCAGCTACGACCTGTCGGTGATCCCGCTGTTCATCCTGATGGGCCATTTCGCGACCCAGGGCGGGATCAGCAAGGCCCTGTTCAATTTCGCGGCCGCCGTGATGGGCCGCTTCAAGGGCGGCCTGGCCATGGCGTCGGTGCTGGCCTGCGCGGCCTTCGGCGCGATCTGCGGTTCCTCGGTGGCGACCGCAGCCACCATCACATCGGTGGCGCTGCCCGAGATGAAGCGCCACGGCTACTCCGGCCGCCTGGCGACCGGGACGCTGGCCGCCGCCGGGACGCTGGGGATCCTGATCCCGCCGTCGGTGCCGCTGGTGATCTACGCCATCCTGACCGAGCAGAACATCGCCAAGCTGTTCGCCGCGGCGATGATCCCCGGCATCATCGCGATGTTCGGCTACATGGTGGCGATCGCCATCTACGTGCGGCTGGTGCCCGGCCATGCACCCGAAGTCGACCGGGAAACGGCCAAGCTCACACTGGCTGCGCTGGCCGGGATCCTGCCGATCATGCTGATCTTCCTGCTGGTGTTCGGCGGCATCTACGGCGGCTTGTTCACCCCCACCGAAGGCGCCGCAGTGGGGGCGGCGGCCACCTTCGTCGCGGCGCTGATCAAGCGGGAGATCAACTGGGACAAGTTCAAGCAGTGCTTCTACGCCACCGCCGAGAGTTCGGCCATGATTTTCCTGATCTTCATCGGCGCCGACCTGATGAATTCGGCGCTCGCGCTGACCCAGGTGCCGAACCAGCTGGCATCGGTGGTGGCCGGCTGGGGGCTGGCGCCGCTGATGGTGGTGTCGGCGATTCTGCTGTTCTACGTCGTGCTCGGCTCGGTGATGGACGAACTGAGCATGATCCTGCTCACCATCCCGATCTTTTTCCCGATGGTGATGACGCTGGACTTCGGCATGCCGAAGGAATCCGTCGCGATCTGGTTCGGCATCATGGTGCTGATGACGGTGGGTTTCGGGCTGCTGGCGCCGCCGGTGGGTCTGAACGTCTATGTCGTCAACGGCATGGCCAAGGACGTACCGATCTCCGAAAGCTACCGGGGCGTCATGCCGTTCCTGATCAGCGACACCTTGCGCACGCTGTTGCTGCTGTTCTTCCCCGGCATCTCGCTGTGGCTTGTGAAGTACGTCGGTTGAGGGAAAGCCCCCGAGACCGAGGGGGCCCTGCTGCGTTAAGTTAAGACCCTCACCTACCGGAGATATCCGAATGATCCAGCGCCGCACCCTGTTGAAAAGCTCGGCCGCCGCCGCCTTGGGCGCGCCAGCGCTCAGCGCACTGGCCCAGCAGGCCGTCACCCTCAAGTTCCACACCTTCATGGCGCCGCAGTCCAACGTCTGGCTGACGATGCACAAGCCATGGATGGAGAAGGTCGAGAAAGAATCGGGCGGCCGGATCAAATTCGAGGGCTACCCGGCGATGCAGTTGGGAGGAACTCCGGTCCAGCTGTACGACCAGGCCAAGGACGGGGTGGTCGACGTGGTCTGGACCCTGCCCGGCAACACCGCCGGCCGGTTCCCTCGGGTCGAAGTCTTCGAGCTGCCGTTCATGATGAACAACGCCGAAGCGACGTCGAAGGCTTACTGGGAATACGTGCAGACGATGGCCCCCGACGAATTCAAGGACACCCAGGTCATCGCCCTGCATGTCCACGGTCCGGGCGTGATCCACACCACCGACAAGCCGGTCCGCAACGTTTCCGACTTGCGGGGCCTGAAGGTGCGCGCGCCGACCCGCCAGGTCACCAAGCTGGTCGGCAGCCTGGGAGCGACGCCGGTGGGAATGCCGCTGCCGGGCATTCCGGATGCCTTGAGCAAGGGCACCATCAACGGCTGCGTCATCCCATGGGAAGTGGTGCCGTCGGTCAAGGTCAACGAGCTGACGAAGTACCACGCGGAATTCGATCCTGCCGGCGGCAGCCTCTACACCACGACGTTCGTGATGGCGATGAACAAGGCCAGGTACAACTCGCTGGCGCCGGAGCTGAAAAAGGTGATCGACAACAACTCGGGAATGGCCACCTCGGGCTGGCTCGGGAAGGTGCAGCAGGGCAACGATCCGATCGGTCGCAAGTCGGCGAGCGACCGCAACAACACGATCTTCACCGTCAGCGCCGCGGACGCCCAGGACTTCCGGCGCAAGTCCCGGCCGATCGAGATCGAGTGGGTGGAAGACATGAACAAGCGCGGCTTCGACGGCAAGAAGCTGCTCGACACCGCGCGGGCCCTGATCGAAAAGCATGGCAAGGGTGCGGCGCCGGGCAAGAAAGCCTGACTTCCTGGCTGCGTGCAAAGGCTCCTGCGGGAGCCTTTTTTTCATTCCCCGTACACTGGAATCCATGCCGTTACGCAGCCCCATCAAACACTGCCGGAACTGCGGCGCCCCAGTGGTCTATCGCCTGCCCGACGACGGCGACACCCGTGAACGCGCTGTCTGCCCGTCCTGCGACACCATTCACTACGAGAATCCGTTGAACGTGGTCGGCACGGTCCCTTATCTGGGCGACCGCGTGCTGCTGTGCAAACGCAATATCGAACCGGCGTGGGGCAAATGGACCCTGCCGGCCGGGTTCATGGAGCTCGGTGAAACCGCGGCGGAAGGCGCGGCGCGGGAAACCGACGAGGAAGCCGGCGCCAGGTTCGAAATGGAGGGACTGTTCACGGTGCTGAGCGTGCCGCGGGTAGGCCAAGTCCACCTGTTCTTCCGCGCCCGGCTGCTGAGCGACAACTTCGCGCCGGGTCACGAGACCATCGAGGCGCGATTATTCGGCGAAGACGAGATTCCATGGGCGGAAGTGGCTTTCCGCACGGTCAAGGAAACCCTGCTGCACTACTTCGAGGACCGTCGCAACGGCGGTTTCGCAGTCCACACCCTGGAGATCCGCTAGCCGCTGGCGGCGTCAATTGCGGATCTTGCTGTCCTCGCGCAGGCGCGCCTCCTCGCGGAACCTGGCGCAGCTCGGCGAGCTCTGGAAAACCGGCCTGGAGCATTCCTCCTGCAGACAGAGCTGGCGCGACAGGAAGACCTTGTCCTTGCAGGTCTCTGAAGGCGGCATCGGCCGCGGCGACGCTGCAATGACCGGCGCCGAGGGGCGCAGGGCCACCACCGGCTCACGCGGTTCGCGCGCTTCGGGCGGAACCGGATTGGAAAATGGAGGCGGGGCCACCACGGCGACGCTGGCTGGAGTGGTGGCGCGCCTGGCCGCCGCGCTCGCCGACCGGCGGGGCGAACTCGCAGCCGATGCTGCCTTGCCGGCCACCGCGCCGGGCAACAGAGCGGGCACGGACTGCAAGGGCGCCGCAACTGCCGCAGCGATGGTGGTTTCAGGCGCAGGCGCCACCTTTGCCGGCGCGGCCGTCGCGACCACTGGCTGCGGCGTCGGGACGGGACGGGCCGCCGGCGCAGGCTGGCTCGCCGCCGGTACCGGTGGGGCGGCTGCAACTTCCTTATTGCCCCCCTTGCCCAGCATCGTGAATGCAATCAGTCCGGCCACCGCCAGCGCACCGACGCCGGCCAGAACGGCGATGGGCGGCTTCTTCGCGCCGACGGCCTTGTCGCCGGCGGTCCTGTCGCTGGCTGGTCGCTTCGCCTTCACGGCCGACGGGGC
>JAJAZH010000136.1 GCA_026785815.1 Ramlibacter sp.
GCATAGCTCGAAGGCGTCGTCGCCAGCCGCACCGACTCGGCCCGCAGCTGGGGAAAGTTCACCGCCGCGGCCAGTGCCGCAATCGCCACCAGCGCCAGCCAGCCCGCGAACACGCTCCAGCGACCGAGCAAGGCCGACAGCGGCGCCAGCCGGTCCAGCAGCCGCGTCGGATCGAACAGCTTCAGGCGCAGCATCATCGGATTGATGAAGGCCCGGCGCTTGCGCTGGACTTCCTCGGTGCGGCGCGAGAACAGCAGCGACAGGTACGGCGTGGCGTCGAACTGCACCATGCCGGCGCGAAACAGCTGCGCCAGCAGCCGCAGGATGTCGTCCTGGGTCGGCGCGTCGTCGCCGTCGCGTTCCAGCAGCAGTTGCCACAGGTTCTCGACGCTGGCGTTGCCGTTGCAGCGGCCGGCAAAGGCATAAGCCATCGGATTGAGGCGCAACTGGCGGCCGGAGCCCGGCTCGACCAGCACATGCCAGACCTGGTCGCGCACCTCGTGGCGCACGATCTTGAGGCCTGCCACCAGGCTGGGCTTCAGGGGCGCGACGCGATACCAGGAGCCGCTGACCAGCGGCGCGGTCATAGCGCCACGGTCCACAGCGCCAGCCGCAGCCAGGCCGCGGCGCGATGGAACAGCAGCCAGCCCAGGCTGCGCTCGCCCACCTCGATCTTCGCCACGCCGCTCAGGCCGGGCCGCAGGTTGGCCTGGGCCTGGTCGGGCGAGGCCTCGACTTCGAAGTAGTTGCGGCCGTCGGCGGCGGTTGCCACTGGCACGATGCGGCGGGTGGTGAAGCCCAACGGCGCTTCCGGCCGGGCCGCCAGCGCCAGCTGGCCCTTCTGGCCGGGCCGGATCGCGGCGATGTCGGTCTCGTCGACTTCGACGATCAGGCGGAAGCTCTCGTTGGGGGCCAGCACCAGCAGCACCTCGCCGCGCTGCACCGGCGCGCCCAGCTTGTCCCGCAGGTCGCCCTTGATCACGATGCCGTCGAAGGGCGCCTGCAGCCGGGTGCGTTCGAGCTGGGATTCGGTCAGCGTCAGCAGCGCCTGGACTTCCGCCGATTTCGACTGGCTGATCACCATCTGGGTGCGGTCGTTGCGGGCCTGCGCCGACCGGTAACCGCTCTCGTGCTGGCGCAGTTCGCTCTCACGCCGCTTGCGTTCCAGTTCGAGGTCGTGCGACGAGAGTTGCGCCAGCACCTGGCCGGCGGTCACGCGATCGCCCGGACGGACATTCGCCTGTTGCAGGAAACCATCCGCCGCGGCGACCACGGCCCGCTGCACCGAACCCTCGAGCCGCGCCGGAGCGCTGACCCGCCAGGGCAACGGCAGCGCCAGCAGCAGCGCCGCCACGACCATGCCGATGGTCCAGGCCGTGCGCTTGCGGCCGGGATTGGCCAGCAGGCCCTGGAACGATTCCGAGACCCGTTGCAGCCAGGGCGCTTCGACGGTTCGCTTCAATTCGAGCACCGGTCCGGCGAAGCTGGCGATGTCTTCGCACAAGGCCACCTGCGCCGGCGAGAAGAATTCTCCCGCCGAACGCTCGAGCGTGATGGCGCCGCTGATCATCCCGGCGCACACGATCGGCACGCCGCAGGACTGCCCGCTGCCTGCCAGCTGGCGGTGCGCCAGGCTGATCGGCGGGTCCGGCACCGAGGCCGGCCAGGCAACGCTCAGCCGCTGGTCGATCGCCTCGTGCATCGCGGCCAGGATCGACACCGCCGCCTGATGCCGGGGGTCGAGTTCGCCGCTCTGGGAACTGCCGGCAATGCGCAGTTCATCCTGTTCGAACAAAGCGACCGTCACGCGTTCGCATGACAGCAGCTCACCGAGTTCGACGCACAGCGCGGTGGCCGCCTGCGCCAGGCCGTCGCGCGCCAGCAGCGCGGCCTGGCAGCGCAGGATGGCGTCCTGGGCCGCCAGCGGTCCTTTCGGTCCGGTGGTGAGCAGATGGGGAGAAGCCGGGTCCATTGGGGGGTCGGAGTGGCCCGATTCTCCCCGACATGCTCATCCGGCGCCAGCGCGCATGCACGCGTTCGCGCCCGGATTCCTGCCGGACGTCGTCAGCGCACCACGGGTGCCTGGCCCAGCACCTCGGGCTCGTACGCGTGCAGCGACGGCAGCCCGCCGGTGTGCAGGAACAGCAGGTCTTCGCCGGGTTTGAAGAAGCCCTTGCGCGCCTCGCCGATCAGTCCGGCCATGATCTTGCCGGTGTAGACCGGATCCAGCGGAATGCCTTCGGTGCGAGCCAGCATCTGCACGGCCTCGACCATCGGCGCGTTCGGCACCGAGTACTTCGGCTGCCAGTAGCCGCCGATGCTCAGCACCGACTCACGCGGCACCGTCATCCGCAGGCCGAGCAGGTCGGCGACCGCCTGCGCCTCCTTGAACACCAGCGGCTCCTGGTCGGCCGGGTCCCGGCTGACGCCGATGCCGACGATCGGAATGTCGATGTGGTTGCCCAGGAAGCCGGCCAGCAAGCCGCCGTGCGTGCCGGAACTGCCCGATCCGAGCACCACCCGGTCGATCGAGACGCCCTGCTCGAAGAATTGCTGCTGCAACTCCTGCGCGCAGGCGACGTAGCCGAGGCCGCCGAGCGCGTTCGAGCCGCCACCCGGGATGATGTAGGCCTTGCGGCCGAGCGCGGCGACTTCTTCGGCCATGCGCTGCATCGCCTCGCCCATGTTGCTGCCGCCGGGCACCACCGTGATCGCCTCGACGCCCATCAGGCGGAACATGAAGTGGTTGCCGCTGGCGTGCTCGTCGTAGCTGTGGGGCACCCGCTCTTCGATCACGAAGCGGCAATGCAGGTCTTCCCTGGCGGCCGCGGCGAGCGTGATGCGGCAGTGGTTGGACTGCGGGGCGCCGCAGGTGACAAGCGTGTCGGCACCTTGCGCGAGCGCATCGGCGACCAGGAATTCGAGCTTGCGGGTCTTGTTACCGCCGGGAAAGAGGCCGAGCATGTCATCGCGCTTGATCCACACGTTCGGGCCCTTGCCGCCCGGGCAGGTCTGCGCCAGGGTGCGGGTGAAATTCGGCAGGTGCTCGAGCGGGGTGGCGAACGAGGTGTAGCGGCGGCGGGGGATTCGGGAAAGGTCCATCCCGTCATTGTGCCGCGAGCGCAGCGAAGGCCCGGATCACTTCCGGGGGCGCCTGCACCAGCTCGATCAGCACGCCCTCTCCGCCGACGGGAAGTTCAGCGCTGCCCTTGGGATGGACGAAACAGATGTCGAAGCCGGAGCCGCCCCGGCGAATTCCACCGGGCGCGAATCGCACGCCTCTGGCGGTCAGCCATTCGACCGCTTGCGGCAGCTGGTCGATCCACAAGCCGACGTGGTTGAGCGGCGTTGTGTGCACCGCCGGCTTGCGGTCGGGATCGAGCGGCTGCATCAAGTCGACTTCGACGCGCAACGGTCCGGCGCCGATCGCGCAGATGTCCTCATCGACGTTCTCGGTCGCGCTGCGAAAGGTGCCGGTGATTTCGAGACCGAGCAGTTCGACCCACAGTTTCTGCAACCGCTGCTTGTCCGGCGCCCCGATGGCGATCTGCTGGATGCCGAGGACTTTGAAGGGACGGGATTGAGTCATGACGCCACCTTGAGTTCGCTGAAAGGAATCGGCACCGTGCGCCGGGGTTTGCCATCGATGTCGCGGACCGACAGCGCCACAGCGGAGGCGGCCCAGTCGATATTCACGCTGCCGTAGTGCAGTTCGGTGAAGAGCTCGCCGAGTCGGTTGGGACCGGCTTCACTCGCCGCCTGCCAGGGATGGGTGATGCCGCTGGAAGTGAGTTCGTACAACGGATAGGGCGTCCCGGCGGATTCGCGGTACAGCGCGCCGATATGCCGGTCGCCCGAGAGGAACAGCACGCCATTTGCGCCGGTGCTGCCGATCAGGCGGTACAGCCGCTGCCGTTCCAGCGGAAAGTTGCCCCAGCGTTCCCAGCCATGGCCCTCGACCACCACCTGCACGCCCGAGACGATCAGCCGCAGTTCGGCCGGCTGACGCAACTGCGCCTCCAACCAGCGCCACTGCGCCTCGCCCAGCATCGTCTTGCTGGCATCGGAGTCGGGCAGGAATCGCTCCTTGCCGGGCGCGCCGCGCTGGTCGGTCGGCTTCAGTGGCGAGCGAAACCAGCGGCCGTCCAGCAGGATCACCTGCACCCGTCGCCCCTGCGGTCCGAACATCTGCGCGTGGTACAGCCCGTCGCGGCCGCGGCGCGGATCGGCCGCGCCGATCTTCCAGAAGTCCAGGAACTCCGCTTTCGATTCGGCCTTGAACGCGAACTCGGCACCGCCGTCATTCACGCCGTAGTCGTGGTCGTCCCAGATCGACAGGTGCGGGACGCTCTGTCGCAAGCGGTTCATTCCGGGCGACTGCGCGGCCTGGGCATAAGCGTGCTGCAACTTGGCCCTTGAATAGGGCGACTCGCAATAGACGTTGTCGCCGCCGAACAGGAACAGGTCGGGCTTTGCTGCCACGATCGTGTCCCAGATCGGCGCCGGCCGGCTCTGGTCGATGCAGGAGCCGAACGCGATGCTGCGCAACGTCGCCCCTGGCGCGATGCCCGCGCCTTCGGGCGCCGATGCTGATGCATCTGATGCGGTGTCGCGCCAGGACGCCGCGCAGCCGCCGAGCGCTGCCAGCGCCGCTGCGCCGGCCAGCAACTCCCTGCGCCTGGGCATCAGACGAACTCCACGATCGGCTGATCCACCGTCAGGCTTTCCCCCTTGGCCGCCAGCACCTTGCCGACGACACCATCGGCGGCGGCAAACAACACGTTCTCCATCTTCATGGCTTCGATCACGGCGATCCGCTCGCCGGCCTGCACCTTCTGGCCCGGCTGCACCGCGACATCGACCAGCAGTCCAGGCATCGGCGAGAGCACGAAGCGGCTCATGTCGGCAGGCGGCTTGTACGGCATCAGCGCATGGAGCTGCGCCGCCCGCGGCGTGAGCACCAGCGCGTCGAGCTGGGTCCCGTTGTGGCTGATGCGCAGGGCGAGCGGGTTCTTGCCGACGCCGCGCTCGACTTGCGCGGTGAACGGCTGGCCGTTGACGGTGCCGCGGATCCGGGCCGCACCCAGGTGCCATTTGCTGCAGATCTCGTAGCGTCCGGCCGACGTGCGGACCGCGCTCGATCCGGATTGCTCCTCGAAGTCGCTGACGCTGACGGTCTCGCGCCGGTGCTGGCCGTCGGGGCCGAGCAGCACCACCACGAAGTCGTCGCCCACGGTGAACTGGTGGCCGGGCAGCTGGCCGCTGATGCCGGCCGCGCGCTGCAACGCGCGCCGGTTCACGTAGGCCGCCAGGGCCACCAGGAACTGCGGATCGGCATGCGGCACGTCCTGGGCATGAAAGCCCTTTGCATAGTTGGCGGCAATGAAGCCGGTGTTGAAATCGCCGGCCATGAACTTCGGGTGCGCCAGCAGCGCCGCCTGGAACGGAATGTTGCTGGAGACGCCACGGATCACGAAGCCGTTGAGCGCCTCGCGCATCCTGGCGATCGCCTCGTTGCGGTCCTTCCCGTGGACGATCAGCTTGGCGATCATCGAGTCGTAGTACATCGGGATCTCGCCGCCCTCCTGCACGCCCGTGTCCACCCGCACGCCGAACAGGTGTTCTTTGTCCGACGCCCACGTGCTTTCCTTTGGCGGCTGGAAGCGCACCAGCCGACCGGTGCTGGGCAGGAAGCCGCGAAAAGGATCCTCGGCGTTGATGCGGCACTCGATCGCCCAGCCATTGCGCTTGACATCGGCTTGCGCCAGCGGCAGCGGCTCGCCAGCGGCGACGCGGATCATCAGTTCCACCAGGTCAAGGCCGGTGATGCATTCGGTCACCGGATGCTCCACCTGCAGCCGGGTGTTCATCTCCAGGAAATAGAAGCTCTGGTCCTTGCCGACCACGAACTCCACCGTGCCAGCGCTTTCGTACTTCACCGCCTTGGCCAGCGCGACCGCCTGCTCGCCCATCGCCTTGCGGGTCGCGTCGCTGATGAAGGGCGATGGCGCCTCCTCGATCACCTTCTGGTGCCGGCGCTGGATCGAGCATTCGCGCTCGTTCAGGTAGATCACGTGGCCCTGCGAATCGCCAAGCACCTGGATCTCGATGTGGCGCGGCTCCTCGACGAACTTCTCGATGAAGACGCGGTCGTCGCCAAAGCTGTTGCGCGCCTCGTTCTGGCAGGCGGTGAAGCCTTCGAAGGCTTCCTTGTCGTCGAAGGCGACGCGCAGGCCCTTGCCGCCGCCGCCGGCCGAGGCCTTGATCATCACCGGGTAACCGATGTCCTTCGCGATGCCGACGGCCTGCTCGGCGGTCTGGATGGCCTCGTTGTAGCCAGGGATGGTGTTGACGTTGGCGTCCTTCGCCAGCTTCTTGGACGCGATCTTGTCGCCCATCGCCGCGATCGAATAGTGCTTGGGGCCGATGAAGGTGATGCCCTCCTCCTCGACCCGGCGCGCGAAAGCCTCGTTCTCGGACAGGAAGCCATAGCCCGGATGCACGGCCTGCGCGCCGGTCTGCTTGCAGGCGGCGATGATCCGGTCGGCCTGCAGGTAACTCTCGCGGCTGGGCGCCGCTCCGATGTGCACCGCCTCGTCCGCCAGTTCGACATGCCGTGCATCGCGGTCGGCGTCGGAGTAGACCGCCACCGTCTTGATGCCCATTTTCTTCGCCGTCTTGATGACCCGGCAGGCGATCTCGCCTCTGTTGGCGATGAGGATCTTTTCAAACATGGATGCTCTCTCCAGATTCGGGGGTGGACGATTAAAGCGGGATGTTGCCGTGCTTGCGCCACGGGTTCTCGAGCTTCTTTCCCGCCAGCATGACCAGCGAACGGCAGATTCGCTTGCGGGTCTCGTGCGGAAGAATCACGTCGTCGATGAAGCCGCGGGCGCCGGCGACGAAGGGATTGGCGAAACGGGCCTTGTACTCGGCTTCGCGCGCGGCCAGCTTGACCGGATCGCCCTTGTCCTCGCGGAAGATGATCTCCACCGCGCCCTTGGCGCCCATCACGGCAATCTCGGCGTTGGGCCAGGCGAAGTTGACGTCACCGCGCATATGCTTCGAGCTCATCACATCGTAGGCGCCGCCGTAGGCCTTGCGCGTGATCACGGTGATCTTCGGCACGGTGCATTCCGCATACGCGTACAGCAGCTTGGCGCCGTGCTTGATGATGCCGCCGTACTCCTGCGCAGTCCCGGGCATGAAGCCGGGCACGTCGACAAACGTGAGCACCGGGATGTTGAAGGCATCGCAGAAACGCACGAACCGCGCGGCCTTGATCGAACTCTTGATGTCCAGGCAGCCCGCCAGCACCAGCGGCTGGTTGGCGACGATGCCGACCGTCTGGCCCTCCATCCGGCCGAAGCCGATGATGATGTTTTTGGCGTATTCCGGCTGCAGTTCGAAGAAGTCGCCGTCGTCGACCGATTTGACGATCAGCTCCTTCATGTCGTACGGCTTGTTCGCGTTGTCCGGGATCAGCGTGTCCAGCGACATGTCCATCCGCTCCGCCGGATCGTTGCTCGGGCGCACCGGCGCTTTCTCGCGGTTGTTGAGCGGCAGGTAGTTGTAAAGGCGCCGGAGCATCATCATGGCCTCGACGTCGTTCTCGAAGGCCAGGTCGGCCACGCCGCTGCGAGTGGTGTGGCTGATGGCGCCGCCCAGTTCCTCGGCCGTCACTTCCTCGTGCGTCACAGTCTTCACCACCTCCGGGCCGGTGACGAACATGTAGGAGCTGTCCTTGACCATGAAGATGAAGTCGGTCATCGCCGGCGAGTAGACCGCGCCCCCGGCGCAGGGGCCCATCACCATGCTGATCTGGGGCACCACGCCGGAGGCCATCACGTTGCGCTGGAACACGTCGGCATAGCCGCCCAGCGACGCGACGCCCTCCTGGATCCGCGCGCCGCCCGAATCGTTCAAGCCGATCACCGGCGCGCCCACTTTCATGGCCTGGTCCATCACCTTGCAGATCTTCTCGGCATGCGCTTCGGCCAGCGCGCCGCCGAACACCGTGAAGTCCTGGCTGAAGACGAACACCAGCCGGCCGTTGATCATTCCGTAGCCAGTGACCACGCCATCCCCGGGGATCTTGTTGTCGGCCATGCCGAAATCGTGCGATCGGTGCTCGACGAACATGTCCCATTCCTCGAACGTTCCCTCGTCCAGCAGCAGCTCCAGCCGCTCGCGTGCAGTCAGCTTGCCCTTCTTGTGCTGAGCGTCGATGCGTTTCTGACCGCCGCCCAGCCGCGCGGCGGCGCGCTTGTGTTCCAGTTGTTCGAGGATGTCTTGCATTGAAATGTTCTCCAGTGTCCCTGTCACCCCGGACCTGCTCCGGGTGTTCCTGTCACCCCGGACCTGATCCGGGTGTTTCCTGTCACCCCGGACCTGCTCCGGGTGTTCCTGTCACCCCGGACCTGCTCCGGGTGTTCCTGTCACCCCGGACCTGCTCCGGGTGTTCCTGTCACCCCGGACCTGCTCCGGGTGTTCCTGTCACCCCGGACCTGCTCCGGGTGTCCCTGTCACCCCGGACCTGATCCGGGTGTTCCTGTCACCCCGGACCTGATCCGGGTGTTTCCTTGTCACCCCGGACCTGATCCGGGGTCTACGAATTTGTCGGCGGGCGTGGATCCCGGGTCAAGCCCGGGATGACCATGCTTGCCGGAAAGACCATGGTCGCCGGGATGACCAAGCCCTCCAGGTCGAGCAGGTTGCCCGGGCAGACAGGTGCCGTGGGCGGCGCCGAGCAGCTGCCTGGCTGCCGTCGAAGCCGGTAGCTGCCCAGCTTCGACCTGCTGCGTCAACAGGGGCAGCAAGGATTTCACCGCTGGGTGCCCTCGAAACTCCCGCTTCAAAGCGGCTTCGATCCGCTCCCACATCCAGGCCACCGCCTGCTGCTTGCGGCGCGATTGAAGGCTACCGTTGCCGGTCTGCAGTTTCCTGAATTCAGACACCTGATCCCAGAAGCTGTCGACGCCGGCGCCGGTGAGCGCGCTCAGTTGAATCACACGCGGTTGCCAGGATTGCTGGTCGTGCTGCGCGTGGTCAGGATCGCCATGCTGGCCGAACAGCCGCATCGCACTGGTGATCTGGGCCTGCGCCCGGGTGGCCGCATCGACATCGAGATCGGCCTTGTTGATGACGACCAGGTCGGCCAGTTCCATCACGCCCTTCTTGATCGCCTGCAAGTCGTCGCCAGCGTTGGGAAGCTGCATCAGCACGAACATGTCGGTCATGCTCGCGACCGCAATTTCACTCTGCCCGACGCCGACCGTCTCGACAATCACGATGTCGTAACCGGCCGCCTCGCAAACCAGCATGGCCTCGCGCGTCTTCTCTGCCACGCCGCCCAGGGTGCCGCTGGACGGGCTCGGACGGATGTAGGCGCGCTGGTTGACCGACAGCAGCTCCATCCGCGTCTTGTCGCCCAGGATGGAACCGCCGGAGACGGTGGACGAGGGATCGATGGTGAGGACGGCAACGCGGTGGCCCTTGCCGATCAGGAACAGGCCGAGCACCTCGATGAAGGTGCTTTTGCCGACGCCGGGCACGCCGCTGATGCCGAGCCGAAAGGACTTGCCGGTGTGAGGCAGCAGCGAGGTGAGGAGTTCGTCGGCCTGGAGCCGGTGGTCGGCGCGGGTCGATTCCAGCAGCGTGATGGCTTTGGCGAGGGCGCGGCGCTGCTGTGCGCCTTCTGCGTGGAGAATGGAATCGAGCATCAAAGAATCTCGAACGCCCGGCCATCCGGCAGGCGGTAACGCGAGAAGTCGCGCACGTCCATCGTCATGATCTGGGTCACACCGCTGTCAGCCGCAAGCCAGACCAGCGACGCATCCGCCAAGTCCATTCTTGTCTTTGGCGTTTCCGTGTACCGGCGCATCAGGTCGACCATCGGAGCCAATGCTTCCTGGCTGAAAGGAAAAACCGAAACGCCGCCGCCGGCCACCCATCGCAGCATGGTCATGTTCTGTGGCGGTGCGAGCAGGTGGCTGGCTTCGGCGATGCACGGCCAAGTGGTCGCCAGGGACCATTGCTGTTGCGACGCGAGCTTGAACATGGACTGATAGTGGGACGCACGCTTCTGATGCAAGCCGAATGCCGCCACGATCGGGCCGGCATCAACCAGTGCGGCCGACGCCATGCTTCACCCGCAGTTTCCGGACCAGGGCCTGGCGCGATTTTTCGGTGTCGTACGGCAGCTCCTCGCCCGCGAATGCCTTGGTCAGCGCCTTGCCCTCGCGCGCTTCTTCCGCTTGCAGGCTCATCATCAACTCATAGGAATTCTTGCGCCCGAGCGCGCGTTCCACCGCCTCGACGATGAATTGCGACTTGGTGATGCCCTTGCGTTTGGCTGCCAGTTCCAGCTCTTTTTCCAGCAACGGATCCATGCGCAACGACACAGCCATGATGATTCCTTGTAATACGGTATTACTGTATCACAATGGCTTGCCGATCGCCTTGCGGATCTGCTCGAGCACGTCCTTGGCGCTGGCGGGGATCGGAGTGCCCGGCCCGTAGATGCCTTTGACCCCCGCGTCGTAAAGAAACTCGTAATCC
>JAJAZH010000137.1 GCA_026785815.1 Ramlibacter sp.
CGAGCAGGGCATCCGGGTTCCGCTCGACGAGCCGCGGGCCGACGTGCTGCTGGTCACGACGGTGATCGACGTGTTGCTGTTTCAGGATGCGTTGGCCGCGACGGCGCGCATTCTCAATCATCTAGGCGTCAACTGGACGCTTCGAAGCGCCGGGTTTGAGGCTGCCAACTTCGGGCTGCTGGCGGGCAACGAGGCCCTGCAGCACGCGGCCAGCCAGCGGCTCGTTGGCGAGGCGCTGGCAATCGGGGCGAAGACGCTGATCCTGCCGGAATGCGGCCATGCTTATCCGGCGCTTCGCTGGGAAGGGAAGTTGCCCGATGGAAGTGCGCTGCCGTTCGAAGTGCTGGCGGCCGCCGAGTTCGTCGGGCGGGAGATTCGCGACGGGCGGCTGGCGCTCGAGCCGGGCGACCCGAACCGCAAGTTGACATATCACGACGCCTGCAAGCTGGCACGCCATGGCGGCGTGATCGAGGAGCCGCGCGCTGCGCTGCGCGCGCTGGGCTCGGATTTCCGCGAAATGACACCCACGGCGGAGATGAACTGGTGTTGTGGCGGCGGCGCCGGGGCTTTCCTGATCAACCGGGCGGCGCCACTGCGGCAAAAAGCCTGGGAAATCAAGCGGGCACAAATCCAGGCCACGGGCGCCGAGACCGTGGTGGTGTCCTGCGCGAGCTGCCGCCTGAATTTCATAGAAGGCGCCGAGGTCGGGAAATCGCAAATGCACATCGAAAGCCTGGTCGAAATCGTCGCAGCCCAGTTGCCTCGACCACGTGAGGTGACAAGCCAGGCCGACGTCCCCGATGTGTGAACTTCTTGGGATCTCGAGCCTGCGCTCGACGCAGCTTGCCTTGTCGTTCCAGGCCCTCGCTGCCCACAGCGGCGGCGCCAGCACGACGCGCGACGGCTGGGGTGTCGCGTTCTACCAGGGCAACGATGTGGCCTTGTTCCGGGAACCGGTTGCGGCGAGCGACAGTCCTCTGGTCCAGTTTCTTCGATCGCAGGGGCCGGACACCTCGCTGGCCCTGTCCCACATCCGGCATGCAACGCGCGGTGCGCGCAGCCTGGCGAATACACAGCCCTTTGTGAGGGAGCTTGGCGGACGAACCCACGTGTTCGCCCACAACGGCGACCTGCCAGGCGTGGCGGGCGCCGCGAACCTGGCTTTCGACCATTACCGCCCGGTCGGCACGACCGATTCGGAACACGCCTTCTGTGCGCTGCTGGAGCGCCTTCACGGCCTTTGGCACGCCGCCGTCACGCCACCGCCGTTCGCGCAGCGGTGCTCCGTCATTTCGCAATTCGCCGCCGACCTGTGCAAACTCGGGCCCGCCAATTTTCTTTATTCCGACGGCCAGGTGCTGTTCGCCCATGGCCATCGCCGCATCCAGGCTGACGGCCAGATCGCTGCGCCGGGCCTGT
Organism: Ramlibacter sp.; assembly: GCA_026785815.1. Classification (GTDB taxonomy): domain Bacteria; phylum Pseudomonadota; class Gammaproteobacteria; order Burkholderiales; family Burkholderiaceae_C; genus Ramlibacter. The sequence goes on from JAJAZH010000137.1 coordinate 1,420, forward strand.
GGCTCTGGTCCTGCCTTTGCGCGGATCCCAACGAGCCGGTGCGTGCCAGCGGCGTGACGGTCGCGCCCGGCTTCCAGGAGATGGTCCTGCTTGCCAGTGTCCCGCTCACGGACGAACCATGGCGCGCGCTCGGCGAAGGCGAACTGGTGGCGGTCTCGGCCGGTCGATTGATCAGCACTTCAGGCCCTGACCGGGCCGCATGACGGGGAACGTAATGAGCGAAACAGACGACAAGATCATCCGGGTCCACCTCGACCAGCGGCAGGACTACCGCTTCGACATCCACTTCGGCGGCGACATCCCCGTCCTGATGGTCGACGAGCCGGCGCCGCTGGGGACCGGCCTCGGGCCTTCGCCAACCCAGCTGCTCGGCGCCGCCGTCGGCAACTGCCTGAGCGACTCGCTGCTGTTTGCGCTGCGCAAGTTCAAGCTGGCGGCAGAACCGATCCGGTGCGAAGTGAGTTCGCGGGTGGGCCGAAATCCGCAGGGGCGGGAGCGGGTGCTCGGCATGGACGCAGTGTTGACGCTCGGCGTGCCGGCGGCCTCACTTGAGCATCTGGACCGCGTGCTGGGGCAGTTCGAGGCGTTCTGTACTGTGACCCAAAGCGTGGGGACGGGCATTCCGATCACGGTAGCGGTTCTTGACAGCACGGGGCAACGGCTGAAGTAGCCGGGAGTGACCTTGTGCTTGTTGGAACCCAGGCCGGGGCAGCGTTTGCCGGGCGGCCAGAGATCAGGTTGACAAGCCCCAAGGTCCGCCCAGGAAGGCCCTCTCAGGGGGTCAGTGCTTGTGCTCGGCGCCTGCGGGCGCAGTGCCGCCCTTGTCCATGCTGTGCATGCCGTGCATGCCACTCATGCCACTCATGCCACTCATGCCACTCATGCCACTCATGCCCATGCCGCCCATGCCAGCATGGGAGCTGCCGTGCGCCGGCAACGTGATGCCCTTTTCTTTCGCGCGTTTCTCCATCTCGGCGCGGGTGCTGGCGGCAAGTGCCTGGCGCTCCTGCGGTGTTTTTGCGCTCTGCATCTTCGCGCGCAACGCATCGCGCTCCTGCGGGGTCATCAGTTGCTCGCCGGCAGTCGGCCCGGAAGAGTGGCCATGCATGGATGCGGACATCTTTTCGTGCATTTCCTTCATGTGACCCATGCCGCCCATCGGGCCCGATTCGGCGAAGGCGGCGGCCGTGGCGAGCGCAAGGCCCACGGAGGTGATGGCGATCAGTGCGGGTTTGCGATAGTGTTTCATGGTCTCTGTTCTTTCAAGTTGGATGGGAAGATGCATCAGGCCATGGCCTCGTGTGCGGCATGTGTCACGCGAGCCGTGTTTTGTATCGCCATCTTGCAAACCCGCGGGCTGACAGACGCCGTTGCAATTTCCCGCGGCCCTGTCCATGAAGTCCGCGGACCATCGGTGCCATGAACGCCATCCAGGAACATCTGCTGATCGTCGATGACGACCTCGAGATCCGGCAACTGTTGGGCGACTACCTGCATGAGAACGGCTTTCGCGTCACCACTGCCGCTGATGGCAAGGGGCTGCGAGCCGCGCTGGCGGCGGGTCAACCCGACCTCATCATTCTGGATGTGATGTTGCCCGGGGAGGATGGAATCAGCTTGTGCCGCGCCGTGCGGGCGCGCTCCGAAGTCCCGATCATCATGCTGACAGCGCGCGGCGATGAGACCGACAGGATCGTCGGGTTGGAGGTCGGGGCGGACGACTACCTGCCCAAGCCTTTCAATCCGCGCGAGTTGCTGGCGCGAGTCAAAAGCGTCCTGCGGCGTTCAAAATCCCTGCCCCCCAACCTGCGGCGCGAGGCAACGCGCTGGTTCCGGTTCGCCGGCTGGAGCCTGGACGCCATGACGCGCAACCTCACCGCGCCCGATGGGGTGGTGGTGCCCTTGAGCGCGACGGAATTCAAGCTGCTGCGCACGCTGCTGGACCACCCTGGCCGGGTGCTGACGCGCGACCAGTTGATCGAGCTGATGCTGTCGCGGGACGCGGGTCCCTTCGACCGCGCGCTGGATGTCCAGATCAGCCGGCTGCGGCACCGGCTGGGCGACGATGCCAAGGAGCCGGTGATCATCAAGACGGTACGCGGGCAAGGCTACGTTCTTGCCGCTGCAGTCGACAGCGGGCCCTGATGCGCCTGCTTCCCCGGTCGCTCTTCGCCCGGCTGGTGCTGGTGCTGCTGGGTGGGTTGGTCCTGGCGCAGCTGCTGAGTCTGGCGATTCATATTCAGGATCGCGGGGAGCTCTTGTTGCAGGCGAGCGGCGTGCAATCCGCCCGGCGCGTGGCCGACATCGTCAGGGTGCTGGAAACGCAGGAGCCCGCCGCGCGGCGCAATATCCTCAGGGTCTTGAGCTCGCCTGCGCTGCTCGTCAGCCTCGACCAGAGGCCGATCTCACCGTCGGCCCGGGAAGGGCTGCCAGGCAACCGTGCGGAAATGTTTTCCATGATGATCCGCCGGTTCCTGGGGGACGGGTGGCCGATCGAGACAATCGTCGCCGACTCGGCGTCGACGCTGCCCATCGATCCGCATCGACCGGGTGGCGCCTTTCGCCATTCGATGCACGGACCATTCAACGGCGCCATGCATGCGCCGGCGCACTCGGGGCTTTCGTTTGTTTCGCAAGTTCGGCTGCACGATGGCACATTGGTGACTTTCGATGCCCGCCAGTCCAGCGAGGCGGCGGGCTTGCCGTCCCGGATGCTGCTGAGCCTGGCGGTCCTGCTGGTTGCCGTGGTCGTCCTGTCCCTGGTGGCCGTGCGTTGGGCCACGCGGCCGCTCAAGGCGCTGGACGACGCCGCCGACGAGTTGGGACGCAATATCCACCGTCCGCCAATGGAAGAAAGCGGCCCGCTCGAGGTGGCGCGCGCGGCGCGTGCATTCAACACGATGCAGGTGCGCCTCACGGCTTACCTGCGTGAGCGCGCCAGCGTGCTGGCGGCGATGTCCCACGATCTGAAAACGCCGGTGACACGCTTGCGGTTGCGCGCCGAGTTATTGGGCGACCTGCAACTGCGGCAAAAGTTCACCGGCGATCTCGAAGAGATGGAATCGATGGTCGCAGCGACGCTGGATTTCCTGCGCGGCACCGCCGGCTCGGAGCCGGTGCAGCCGGTGGACATGACGGCGTTGCTGGAAAGCCTGCAGGCCGATCTGGCGGAGGTGGGCAGCCTGATCAGGATCGAAGGGCGGGTGCTTCAGCCTTACACCGGGCAGCCCGCCGCGCTGAAGCGGTGCGTGCGCAACCTGGTCGAGAACGCGGTCAAGTACGGGCAGGCGGCCTCGGTCGCGGTGGATGACAACGATGACCGGCTGCAGATCCTGGTTCGGGACGAAGGTCCCGGGATACCGGAAGCTGAACTCGAGAGGGTGTTCGATCCTTTCTATCGCCTGGAAGGCTCGCGCAGCCGCGACAGCGGCGGAAGCTGTCTGGGCCTGACCATCGCCCGGAGCATCGCCGAGAGCCAGGGTGGGCGGCTGACCCTGCTGAACCGGCCAGCCGGCGGTCTCGAAGCCGGGCTCACCTTGCCGCGTCATTCAAGGGTGCGCCCTGCGCCCGCTTCCTCGTAGGTCCGCCGGTCGCGGATGGGATGGAGACGCCTGGGAGGCGTCAGCTGCGCTTGACCGGACAGCTGTTGATACCAAGCATGCTGTACAGGGGGCACATGCCGACGGCGCCGGTCAGCAGCGGGATCACGCCGATGTAGCCCCAGGCGCCAATCGTTCCAGTGACCGCGAGTCCGATCAGGATCAGCCCGCCGGCGACGCGCAGGCTGCGGTCGATCACGCCTTCATTGGTCTTCATTTCGATGTCCTTCGGGTTGCAGCGCAAGATTGCACTTTCGATACGGTATGGGCTGACCGGCTCTGCCGCAGTGACATAGATCAACGGGCGCCAGTATTTCAAGTCGCGCTATCGGGCAGCGGCCGTAAGGCCAGGTCCAGCAAGTTGTCCAGCGCCTGCACCTGCCGAGCGGCGAGCGGCCCCATTGATCCAGCGCAAGCCGGCTGGACGGTCGAGCGGCGACACTGGCCCCTGTTCCTGGAGATCCCGGACCACACTCGTTACCCGGAATCGAACATGAAATACAAGGACTATTACGCCGCATTGGGCGTGCCTCGCGATGCCGACCTGGCGCAGATCAAGAAGGCCTATCGCAAGCTCGCCCGCCAGCACCACCCGGACGTCTCGAAGGCGGCCGACGCGGAGGCGCGCTTCAAGGAGGCCGCCGAGGCTTACGCAACGCTGAAAGACACAGACA
>JAJAZH010000138.1 GCA_026785815.1 Ramlibacter sp.
CGGCGCCACCGCTTCCCAGACGGCTTCGGCCGGCCACCGGATGGGAGCGCTCCCGCTTGCGGCTGGAGCCCCTGCGGTGCCCACGCCTCAGGGCCTATTCATACTATTGACTCCGGCGCTTGGGCGCCAGCAAGGTTCCCCGGCAGTTTTTCGCGCCGCACCAGCAGGGGTATTCGGCCTTGAGCTTGGGGGTGTAGCGTTCGTCGATGATGAGGCCGTAGTCGTAATTGAGTTCTTCACCGGCCCGGATGTTGCGCAGCGCCTTGATGAAGACCCGGCCATCCTCTTCATCGGCCTCGCAGTTCGGCTGGCACGAATGGTTGATCCAGCGCGACGAGTTGCCTCCGTGTTTGGCATCGATGACCCTTTTTTCGTCGACGTGGAAGTAGAAGGTATGGTTCGGGTCTTTCGGGTCGTGCGGATGGCGCCGCTGGGCCTCTTTCCAGGTGATGACCTGGCCCACATACTCGATGACGGTCTCGCCCTGCGCGATCCCTTGCGCGGCGAACACGCCCTTGCCATGGACGCCGGAGAGCCGGGTCTGGATGCGACGGCTGGAAGTTGCGACCTCCTTGCCCCTCGAGGTGGCGCTCGCGCCTGGGGACGGCGCGGCGGGGCGAGGGACTGCTTTTTCGGGCATAACGGAAACTCTGTTAAGTTGAATGTGCACACACGCGCGCGTACGCGTACGCGCGAAGGAAGCCGAGATTGTAAGGAGGCGCTTGTGACCTCCCTGAAGCGGCCCATTGAAGATTGGCAAAAACTGACATGACGAAGACCCTGGTGATTGCGGAAAAGCCGTCGGTGGCGCAGGACATCGTGCGTGCGCTCACGCCCGATGCCGGCAAGTTCGAAAAGCACGACGACTTCTTCGAGAGCGAAACATTCATCGTGACCAGCGCGGTGGGCCACCTGGTCGAAATCCAGGCGCCGGAAGAGTTCGACGTCAAGCGTGGCAAGTGGAGCTTCGCCAACCTGCCGGTGATCCCGCCGTACTTCGACCTGAAGCCGGTCGACAAAACCAAGACCCGCCTGAACGCCGTGATCAAGCAGGCCAAGCGCAAGGACGTCACGGCCATCGTCAACGCCTGCGACGCCGGGCGCGAAGGCGAGTTGATCTTCCGCCTGATCGAGCAGTACGCCGGCAGCGTCAAGGCCGGCAAGACGGTGCCGCTGGGCAAGCCGGTGAAGCGGTTGTGGCTGCAATCGATGACGCCGCAGGCGATCCGCGACGGCTTCGCTGCCTTGCGCAGCGACAAGCAGATGCTGGGCCTGGCCGACGCGGCGCGCTCGCGCTCGGAGGCGGACTGGCTGGTGGGCATCAACGGCACGCGCGCGATGACCGCCTTCAATTCGCGCGACGGCGGCTTCTTCCTCACCACGGTGGGCCGGGTCCAGACACCGACGCTGGCCGTGGTGGTGGAGCGCGAAGAGCAGATCCGCAAGTTCATCAGCCGCGACTATTGGGAGATCCACGCCACCTTCCTGGCCGAGGCCGGCGAATACAGCGCCAAGTGGATCGACCCGAAGTGGAAGAAGAACGCGGACGACGCCGAGATCAAGGCCGACCGGGTCTGGTCCGAGCGCGAAGCGATGGCGGTCGCCGACGCCGTGCGCGGCAAGGCCGCCAGCGTGTCCGAAGAGGCGACCCCGACCACACAGGCATCGCCCGCGCTGTTCGACCTCACCTCGCTGCAGCGCGAAGCCAATGGCCGCTTCGGCTACTCGGCCAAGACCACGCTGGCGCTGGCGCAGAGCCTGTACGAACGGCACAAGGCGCTGACCTATCCGCGGACCGATTCGCGGCACCTGCCGGAAGACTATCTGCCGGTGGTCAAGGACACGATGGGCATGCTTTCGGCCAGCGGCATGAAGCACCTCGCCCCGTTTGCCAGACAGGCGATCGACGGCAATTTTGTCAAGCCGGGCAAGCGCATCTTCGATAACGCCAAGGTCAGCGATCACTTTGCCATCATCCCGACGCTGCAGGCGCCGAGCGGCCTGTCGGATGCCGAGCAGAAGCTGTACGACCTGGTGGTCCGGCGCTTCCTGTCGGTGTTCTTCCCGAGCGCCGAGTTCATGGTGACGACGCGAACGACAACTACTGCCCCCACGCTGACGCTGCCCCCCGAGGGGGCCGTTCCGCGCTTGGGACGGCCCGGCGCCGCGGAATCGGTCGGTCACAGCTTCCGCACCGTCGGCAAGGTGCTGGTCAAGCCCGGCTGGCTGGCGATCTGGGGCAAGGAAGCGGCCGACGAAGTGACCGATGCGAAGGAAGGTGACAAGGGCCAGAGCCTGGTGCCGGTCAAGCCCGGCGAGATGGTGCGCGCCGAAGTGGTCGAACCCAAGGGCCTGAAGACCCGGCCGCCGGCACGTTATTCGGAGGCGACGCTGCTGGGCGCGATGGAAGGCGCCGGCAAGCTGGTGGAAGACGATGAGCTGCGCGAAGCGATGCAGGAGAAGGGGCTGGGCACGCCTGCCACCCGCGCCGCCACCATCGAGGGACTGATCAACGAGAAGTACATGTTCCGCGACGGCCGCGAGCTGATCCCGACGGCCAAGGCGTTCCAGTTGATGACGCTGCTGCGCGGACTGGGCGTGGAAGAACTTTCGCGCCCCGAGCTGACCGGCGACTGGGAATACAAGCTGGCGCAGATGGAGCACGGCAAGCTGTCGCGCGCGGAGTTCATGCTCGAGATCGCGGAGATGACCAGGCGGATCGTGAGCAAGGCCAAGGAATACGACCGCGACACCGTCCCGGGCGACTACGCGACGTTGTCGACGCCGTGCCCGAACTGCGGCGGCGTGGTCAAGGAGAACTACCGCCGCTACACCTGCGTCGGCCCCGGGGAAAAGGGCGAGGCCTGCGGCTTCTCGTTTGGCAAGACGCCGGCCGGTCGCACGTTCGAGGCCACGGAAGTGGAAGAGTTTCTGCGCGAGAAGAAGATCGGGCCGCTGGAAGGCTTCCGCTCCAAGGCCGGCTGGCCCTTCACCGCCGAGATGGTGCTGAAGTACAGCGAA
>JAJAZH010000139.1 GCA_026785815.1 Ramlibacter sp.
GCAATCGCTCCATGCGCCGCGCTCGTGCTGACCGCAACTAAGTCAAGCTGTCACACAAAAAAACCGGGCCGCGGCCCGGTTTTTTTGTGTGACAGCTTGACTTAGTTGCGGTCAGCACGAGCGCGGCGCATGGAGCGATTGCTGCCGGTGCCCATGTCAGTGCCGGAACCGGCATTGGTGGCACCCATTGACGAGCCGGACATGCTGCCCGAGGACATGCTGCCAGCGGTGCTGCCCGAGTTCATTGGGGCGGTCTTGGTCGAACCGCTCATGGTGCTGCCGCTCGACATACCAGAGCCGGTTGCAGTGGTGCCTGAGCCTCCCGGGGTGCCGGTCGTGCCCATCGGGGTGCCCTGCGTGCTTTGCTGGCCAGCGCCAGTGGCGGGGTTCTTCACTGCCGGGTTGGCGGCGGTGCCCTGGGCAACTGCGGTCCCGACCAGGGCGACTGCTGCAGCGCCAGCGATCAGGCTTTTAATGAATTTGGAAGAGGTCATGGAGGTCCTTAGATGAATTTCAATGGTGTTCGGCCAGCGTCTTGGCGGGCTGGTTCGAGACTAAACTCAATTCAGACCTCCAATGTCAGTTGCTGATGATGTCTTGTGTAAGACATCGCCTGCCTCGTCTCAACGTTGCGCAAGATGCGTGGCAGGAGGCACGTCATAGGAGCCGAAGACTTCCGCCGGGGTGCGAGTCTCTGGCAGCACATACACAACAGCGCCGAACTGGTTGACCGTCGGGCTGAGCACTGTTTCGTAGAAGGTCTTGGGCAGGTTGATGCAGCCAAACGTAATCCGGTTGTCGGCGGAACTCGGTGACGCGAGCCGCTCAAGCCGGCGCTCCGCCTTGACGTTGGGCCGGACGCGATGCATCGACACTGCGGCGTCGTAATCAACCCAGACGATGTCTTCTCCGTTCGTATTGAATCCCGGCTCTGCGACGAAACGTCCGGCCGGCGTGGTCTTTTCGTCCGGCTTGACCAGCGACAGGGGGCGGTCGCCAATGCCCGGGATGGTGTCATCCCCGATCGCCGATCCGAGCAGCGCCGGGGTGGCGGAAATCAGCTTGCCCTGCGGATCGAAGACCCACACGCGGGCATCCCGCTTGTCGACAATGACGACTGCCATCTTCTGGTGGTCACCGCTGTAGACGCTCCAGTTCGCTACGTGCCGCACTGCATCCGTGGGCTTCTGACCGCCAAAGGAAGCCAGGCGGAAGGCGGCGCCGGGCGAGTCGCCGACCGGCGCGGGAGCAGCGGGGCCCGACGTCGCGGGCTCGACCATCGCTAGCGGAGCATTCGAGACAGCTGTCGCGATCGGCGTCTTCCAGTAATGCAACGCCGGCAGGACGACCATCAAGGCAGCGGCTCCCCACAGCACGCCGGTGCGCAGCGCGGAATGGAAATCTTCGCGGGCGGAGTTGGAGGCGGTGGTCGACGTGACTGGAGGGAGCATGTTTGGCATCGCCTGGCTACGCATTGCGAAGCGCGCCCGGTCATCACTGAGCGGACAGACCGCCCGGGGAAGACTCCGAGGCGTCTTGGCCCCAGGAATCGATGTGCAACGCGGGATCCGCGCATTCGCCGCCGAACGCAACGTCGTCCTGGTCAGCCCAGGAAGCGGGAGCCGAAACCACGTGCGAAGCAGTGGAGGCAAGGGCCGACGATGACTGGATCGAATTGAGCATGGCAGCTTCCGGAACGATTGTTTGCGATCTGGTCATTGTCGAAATGCTCAGCCGCAGCTGTTATCCGTCAAGCACCTGTGCTGAGGTAGGAGCCTGCCTACGTATCGGCCTGCGGCTTGGCCTGCTGCGCAGTTTCGGTCTTGAAAACGCCGCGGATATTCAGGGCCGCCAGCGCCACTTGCAGGGCGATCAGCGCCATAGCGCCAACATGCAGGCCCCATAGGACCCAAAGTACGTTGCTGGTCAGGAAGACCCAGAAGCCGGCAGCTCGGCGGGATTCCGAATCAGAACCGACCAACCAGGCTGCAAGGACTGTCGCAACCATCGCCGGCCACTGCATGAAATTGAGCCAATCTGCAGAGAAGTCCATCCGGAGAAGGTAACTGGCGCAGCCTCAGCCCGCCGACGGAGCCAGGCTCTGGCCAGCGTAGGACTGGCGCCTGACGCTACCGTTGGAGCGCCAGCCGCCACAAGGTGGTGACTTCACGCGACCGCGCGGCGTGCAACGGATCGTCGGGATCGGTCGCCTTCGGGTGCCGGGGACGCGCTTGACTGCATGAAAGGATGACGAGGCCGGCGCTGTCGATCCAGTTCAGCAGTTCGTCGCGGCTGCGCAGGCCCAGGTGCTCGGCCAGGTCCGACAGGAGCAGCCAGCCTTCGCCGGTTTGTGTCAGGTGCTCCGGCAGCCCGGCCAGGAAGCCGCGCAGCATCCTGCTGCCCTCGTCATAGACCGCGTGCTCGATCGGCGAGCTCGGACGGCCGGGCACCCAGGGCGGATTGCACACCAGCAAGGGCGCCTTTCCTGCAGGAAACAGGTCGGCCGCCAGCACCTCGACCTGCGACTCCAGCCCGAGCCGACGGATGTTGTCGCGCGCGCATGCAAGTGCGCGCGGATCGATGTCGGTGGCCACGACGCGTTCCACCCCGCGCCGCGCCAGCAGCGACGCCAGGACGCCGGTTCCAGTGCCGATGTCGAACGCGAGCGCGGTCGACGGCAACGGAGCCTGCGCCACCAGGTCGATGTATTCACCGCGCACGGGTGAGAAAACGCCGTAGTGCGCATGGATGCGGTTGTTCGGCGCTGGCCCCAGGGCCGGAATTTCCACGCCCTTGCGACGCCATTCGTGCGCTCCCACCAGGCCCAGCAGTTCCCGCAGCGACGCCACCGATCGCTCACCGGTCGCGGGACCCCAGGCCTCGCTGCACGCCAGCCGCAGGTCCGGCGCACGCCGCAGGGCGATCGTGTAATCGCCCTCGAGTTCCAGCAGCAGCAGGCCCAGGATGCGCGCGCGCTGGCCTTGCTTCATCCGGTGCTGGTGGAAGGCAGCACCGACGGGCGGCGCCCCATCCGGGAGCGTCCTGGCAACTTGCCGCGGCTTGCGGTCGGCCCGCCGCGCGAGCGCCTGCAGCAACTGGCGGGCGTTCTGGAAATCGCCGCGCCAGAGCAAGCCGGCGCCCTCGCTGGCAAGCCGGAATGCGGCGTCCGCCGTGAGGGTGTCGTCGACCAGCTGGACCCGGCGCGGCGGCGCGCTGCCTGCTTCGGAACGCCAGCGGGCGCTGCGCGCCTGCTCCTGCTCCACCCACTCGAGGGTGGGCGCGGCAGTCACGCCGGCTTCGCCTTGCCGCGCAGCAGGCGCTGGCCGAGCGTGACCACGCCCAGCACGATCGCACCGGCGACCATCCCGACCAGCGCGTTCGCCAGGAAGCCGACAAAGGCGTTGCCACCGCCCCAGCCTTCGACGGCATGGGCCAGTGGCGGGACGCCGTGCACCAGGATGCTGCCGCCGACCAGGAACATCGCGGCCGTGCCGGCGACCGACAGTCCCTTCATCAGCCAGGGCGCCGCCGTCAGGATGCCGTTGCCGAATGCCCTGGCGGCTCCGGCCTTGCGGCTGAGATAGATGCCCAGGTCGTCGAGCTTGACAATGCCGGCCACCAGTCCGTACACCCCGATCGTCATGACCAGCGCGATGGCCGTCAGCACAGTAAGCCGGGTGACGAAGTCGCTGCCGGCCACGGTGCCGAGGGTGATCGCGATGATCTCGGCCGACAGGATGAAGTCGGTCCGGACCGCGCCTTTGATCTTGTCCTTCTCGATGGCCCGCAGGTCGACGGCCGGATCGGACAACGCCTGTGTCAGCACCCGGCGCTGCGCCTCGTCTTCTTCCTTGCTGTGCAGCAGCCGGTGCGCGACTTTCTCAAAACCCTCGTAGCACAGATAAGCGCCGCCGATCATCAGCAGCGGCGTCACTGCCCACGGCGCCAGCGCGCTGATGGCCAGCGCCGCCGGCACCAGGATCGCCTTGTTGATGAACGATCCCTTGGCCACCGACCAGACCACCGGCAGTTCGCGGTCGGAGCTGAGCCCGGTGACCTGCTGCGCATTGAGCGCCAGGTCGTCGCCGAGCACGCCGGCCGTCTTCTTGGCAGCCAGCTTGGTCAGGATGCTGACATCGTCCAGCACCGTGGCGATGTCGTCGATGAGGGCGAGCAGACTGGTGGCCATGGTCGCCTCAGTCGAGCTTGCGCTTGAGCCGGATTTCTTCCAGCTTCACGCCCGCCATGACCGCCGTCTTGGCGGTGTTGTTCTCGCGCTTGAAGCCGGCCAGCTCGAAGAACCGGATCGCCCGCACATTGCACAGCGGAATCCAAAGGGTGACTTCGGTGCAGCCCTCCTCGACCAGGCCTTCCCGGGTCGCGTCCCACAGCGCCAGTCCCACGCCTGCATCCCAATGCGACGGCTGGACATAGATCGCCCAGATCTCGCCCGTGGTCGGACGCGACTTCGGGTCGCGGGAGCGGTCGAATCCGGCAAAACCGACGACAGCTTCGGACTCGTCGAATGCGACCAGCACCTGCGGCTCGCTGTATTCGATCGCGTCACGCCAGAAGGCGCGGCGCTTCTCGACCGGCAGGCTCTCATGCTGGTCGGGAACGAGGCCTTCGTAGGCGGCGCGGGAAGAGGCGGCGTGGACGGTGGCGATGGCATCTGCATCGCTGTCCACAGCAGGTCGGACCTGGTAAGTGGGCATGAATCTTCTGGCTCGGTCTTGGTGTTGTTGGACCTGATTATGAGGGGGGTCGCGGCCCATCGCGCAGCGCGGGCGCGGGCCTCGCTGCAGGGATCGAACCCGGAGCGTCAGCCAGCTGGAATCGGATCGGCGCCGGGATCGGGCTGGTGCTGGACCCCGTTGCTGCCTTCGCCCTCCTTCTGGCCAATCGGCAGGGCTGGATCTTTCCTTTTCTTCTGACCGCGATCGGTGTCGTAGGCAGGCTGGCGCATCGGAGTCTCCGGACAATGGATGGAGCAGCTTAGACAGCAGTCACAAGCACTGCTGTAGGACGCCGACGCGACCGGCGAGCCCGTTGCGCGTCCGGCAAAGCGCCCACCCGCAAGTCAGACTCGCCTGCAATGGCATAGTCGCATCCACCGTGAGACGCCACCTTATCGCCCTGATGCTCGCCGCTGCCAGCGCGGCCCGGCCGGCCGTTGCCGCGCCGGCCCGATTCGAAGACAGCATGGCCCAGCGCGCGCTGGCGTGCAGCGCCTGTCACGGCAAGGAGGGCCGCGCCGGGCCGGATGGTTACTACCCACGGATTGCCGGCAAGCCCGCCGGCTACCTGTACAACCAGCTGCTCAATTTTCGTGACGGCCGCCGCCATTACGGCCCGATGACGCGGCTGATGGATCCGCTGTCCGATGCCTACCTGCTGGAGATTGCGCAGTACTTTTCCGCGCTCGACCTGCCCTATGGTGTGCCGGCCCCGGTGCGGGTCGACCCGGCTGCCCTGCAGCTCGGACGCAGCCTCGCACTGCTGGGCGATGCGCAAAGGGGAATTCCTGCTTGCGCCCGCTGCCACGGCGACAACCTGGTCGGCGTGCAGCCCAACATACCCGGACTGGTGGGCTTGCCACGCGACTATCTTTCGAGCCAGCTCGGCGCCTGGCGCACCGGGCAGCGTCGCGCCCACGCACCCGACTGCATGGCCGACATCGCGAAACGGTTGACCGTCGACGACATCTCGGCCGTGTCGGCATGGCTGTCCGCGCAGGTGCCAGCGGCGGGCAGCAAACCGGCGGCAGCCTTGTCGCGGCCGCCGGAGATCGCCTGCGGCAGCGCCAGCCTGCCAGCCGGAAGGCAGGCGCCGTGAAGCGCTTGCTGGTCGCATTCCTGGTCGCCGGGCTGGCGCTGGCCGTGGTCGTTGTCTGGATGCTGAACCTGCAGGGCGAAGACAAGCTCCACGAGCTGCCCCCTGCGCCCGCGCCGACCGCCCAGCTGGTCACCCGCGGCGCCTACCTGGCCCGGGTCGGCAACTGCATGACCTGCCACACGGCGCGCGGCGCAGCGGCGTATGCCGGCGGCCGGGCAATCGACACGCCGTTCGGCCGGGGGTACTCCAGCAACCGCACGCCCGATGCAGACACCGGCATCGGCCGCTGGACGGCCGATCACTTCTGGCGCGCGCTTCATCACGGCCGCTCGCGTGACGGCCGGCTTCTGTATCCAGCATTCCCGTATCC
>JAJAZH010000140.1 GCA_026785815.1 Ramlibacter sp.
GCGCTGCGGGCGCGCTCGATGGCATCGGCCAGCATCATCATCGTGGTGTAGGTGTTGAAGATCTCGTAGGTGTAGAACAGGTTCTTCGCTTCCACCCGCTTGCGCAGCTCGGCCGACCGTTTGTCCTTGGGGTTGAACCAGTGGTTGCAGTCGATGATGCCGTTGGCCGCATCGGGAAATTCCTTGACGAACTTGTAGCTCGACGCCGCTCCACCCAGCACCGAGTAGATCGCCTTGGGCGTGACCTTCTGCTGCTGCATGGTGCGCACCAGCAGCGCGTACTCGTTGTAGTAGTTGGCCGGGATCACGATGTCCGGGTTCAGCGCCTTCATCCGCAACACGATGTTGTTGAAGTCGCGGGTCGGGTTGGCGTGCTTGATGACTTCTTTCACCTCATAGCCGTAGCCCGGCAGTTCGCGCGCCAGCAGGTTGGCGGTGCCGGTGCCGAACAGCGACTCCTCGTGAATGATCATCACGGTTCTCGCGGGTTTGCCGGCGGCGGTGTTGAGCACGTGCAGGTTGGCCACCGCGATCTCGGCGCACTTGCGATAGCCGGGGCCGAAGCGAAAGGTGTTCTTCAGCCCGCGCTCGACGATCTGGTCGGCAACGCCGATGTCGACCACGTGCGGCAGGTTGTACTTCGCCGCCGCCTGGGTGGTGGCCAGGCAGATCGCCGAGGCGAAGGCACCCAGGATCGCCGAGACGCCGGCTTCGTTCATCTTCTCGACTTCGGCCGTGCCCGCTTGCGGCGTGGACTGGGCGTCGCCCAGCAGCGCCTCGATCCTGGCGCCACCCATCGACTTGATGCCGCCGCGCTTGTTGATGTCCTCGATGGCCATCAGCGCTCCCTCGCGGCACTGCTGGCCGGAATAGGCCAGCGCCCCGGTGACGGGATGCAACACCCCGACCTTCACGGTCTTCGGCTGGGCGCCGGCGATGATCGGAACGGCCAGAGCCGACGCGGCGGCGGCGGTCCGGGATACGAAGTGGCGACGGGTCGTCATGGGCTGCTCCTTAGTGAAAACTGGCGGACAGGTCCTTGCGGACCCATACCTTGGCATCGATGGCGCCAACGCGCGACAACTGCATCTGGTATTCGTAGCGGTCCGGGCGATACAGGCCATGCAGCCACTGCACCGGCCGCTCCTGCTCGTCGAAGATGACCCGGCGCACGGCCAGCAGAGCGGAACCGACCGCGACCTGCAGCCGCTGGGCCACTTGCGCGTCGGCCAGCCGGGCCGAAATGCTCTGCTCGGCGCGGCCCACTTTCACGCCCGACTCTTCCAGCAACAGCAGGATCGGCTTGCGGGCCAGCTCGCGCCGGCCGAAGCGGCGGGCCACGCCATCGGGGACATAGGTGGTGATGTGCGACAGCGGACCTTCGCGCGTGCTGCGCACCCGCACGGCCTTCTGGACCCGGTCGCCGGCAATCAGGTCCAACGCCGCTGCGACGGCCGGCGAAGCCGCCACGGTCTCGACCTCCAGCACCTTCACGGTGGTGTTCAGGCTCATGCTGACGATGTTTTCCAGCAGTCCGGTGAGCCGGGTGCGCGCCGTCTCGCCCGGTCCGTTCGCGGCCTGCGGCTCACGCTCGACCGGCCGGGTGCCACGGCCGGGCCGGCGCGTGATCAGCCCGTCGCTGGCGAGCTGCTCCAGCGCCCGCCGCACTGTGACGCGCGCGACGCCGAACTGCTGGACCAGCGCCAGTTCGCCGGGCAGGCCGGCGCTGAACCGGCCCTCCTCCAGCTGCTCGCGCAAAACCAGGTAGATGCGGTGGTATTTCGGCAGCGGCAGCGTCGACGACATGGCTGATCGTAGGGACCGGCGGAATGTTCTGTCAATGGGACAAATGAGCCGTCGCTTAGCATCCCCCCATGGCCCCCGGCGAATTCAAACCCCTGCTCACTGCCCTGCTGCTGCCGCCGGCCGGTCCGTTGCTGCTGGCCCTGCTGGGGCTGCTGATCACGGCCAAGCGCTGGCTGGGGGGCGCGTTTCTCAGCCTGATCGGCATCGGCACGCTCTGGTTCCTCAGCTGCAACGCCGTCGGCGTCGGGCTGGCCCACACGCTGCTGCCGCCGGTCAAGCCGCTGAACGTCCAGGGCGCGGAGCTGGGTGGCGCCCAGGCGATCGTGGTGCTGGGCGGTGGCGTGCTGGGCCGGGCGACCGAGTTCGGCCGGGCCCAGCCGAGCACCCAGACCCTGGAGCGGCTGCGCTACGGCGCCTGGCTGGCGCGCAAGGCCCGCAAGCCGCTGGCTTTCGCCGGTGGCGTGGGCTGGGCGGCGGCCGGCACCGACGTTGCGTCGGAAGCCGATGTCGCCCGCGACATGCTGCAGCAGGATTACGCACTGGAACTGCGCTGGGCCGACGGCCGTTCGCGCGACACCGCCGGCAACGCGAAGATGATGGCCGAGGCGATGGGCCCCGATCGCATCAAGCGAATCGTGCTGGTCACCCATGCCACCCACATGCCCCGGGCCCGGGCTGCCTTCGAGCAGGCGGGGTTCCAGGTGACGCCCGCGCCGACCGCCCTGCCCGGACCGCGCGAACGGACGCTGCTCGAATGGCTGCCTGCGGTCCATGGGCTGGAGCTCTCGCGCAGCGTGCTGCGCGAGTGGCTGGCGCAGCGGGCCGCCGCTTTCTAGGCGCAGGAGACTGTCCATATGAAACGCCGTTCGATCCAGTGGCTGTTGATCGCCGTAGCCGTCCTGCTGGTGGCTGCCGGTGGCTGGCGGGCGCTGTCAGAGCGCAAACTGCAGCAGGAAACCGTGGCCAGGGCCGCCCTGCAGAAGACGCAGGCGATGCTCGAGCTCGCGCCCACCGACGTGGTGCCAGTGCAGCTGCGGGACCTGGCGCAGGGCCTGCCGCTGTCGGGTTCGCTGCGGGCAGTGAATTCGGCGTTGCTCAAGGCCCGCGTCGCCGGCGAGCTGCAGGGCCTGTCGGTGCGCGAAGGCGACAGCGTCCGGGCCGGCCAGCTGATCGCGCGCGTCGATGCCACCGAATTCCAGGCCCGGTTGCGCCAGGCCCAGCAGCAGGCCGACTCGGCGCGCAGCCAGATCGACATCGCCCAGCGCCAGTTCGACAACAACAAGGCGCTGGTCGACCAGGGCTTCATCTCGAAGAGCGCGCTCGACACTTCGCTGAACAACCTGCAGTCGGCGCAGGCCAACCACCGGGCGGCGCTGGCCACGGCCGACGTCGCCCGCAAGGCGCTCGACGACACCCAGTTGCGCGCGCCGATCAGCGGCGTGGTGTCGCAGCGGCTGGCGCAACCCGGGGAACGGGTCGGCGTCGATGCCCGGGTGATCGAGATCGTCGACCTGAGCCGGCTCGAGCTCGAGGCGTCGCTGGGCGCGGCCGATTCGATGGAAGTCCGGGTCGGCCAGCCGGCCCGGCTGCAGATCGAAGGCAACCCGAAACCGATCGCGGCCCGCGTGGCCCGGATCAATCCCAGCGCCCAGGCCGGCAGCCGCGGGGTGCTGGTCTACCTGAGCATCGAGGACGGCAGCGGCCTGCGCCAGGGCCTGTTCGCGCAGGGCACGCTCTCCACCGGCCAGGCCAGCGCGCTGGCGGTGCCCCTGACGGCGGTGCGGACCGACAAGCCGCAGCCGTATGTGCAGGTGGTGGAGAACCAGCGGATCGCCCACGTCCGGGTCCAGACCGGGGCCCGCGGCCAGGCCGACAACGAGGTGATGGTGGCGGTGCAGGGCCTGGCGCCCGGAGCGTTGGTGCTCAAGGGCAGCCTGGGGCCGCTGCGCGAGGGCACGCCGGTGCGCTTCACTGGTTCGACCGGCGGCGCTGCCGTCCCCGCGCCCGCTCCCGCCGCTCGCAAGCCGAGCCCCTGAACCCGCATGTGGTTCACCCGCGTCAGCCTGCAGAACCCGGTCTTCGCCACCATGGTGATGGCCGCGCTGGTGGTGCTGGGCCTGTTCTCCTACCAGCGGCTGAAGGTCGACCAGTTCCCCAACATCGACTTCCCGGTGGTGGTGATCACGGCCGAATACCCGGGCGCGGCGCCGGAGATCGTCGAGAGCGAGGTCAGCAAGAAGCTTGAGGAAGGCGTCAACTCGATCGCAGGAATCAACGCCCTCACCTCGCGCAGCCTGGAAGGCCTGGCGGTGGTGATCGTCGAGTTCCAGCTGCACGTCGATGGGCGCAAGGCGGCTGAGGACGTGCGCGAGAAAGTGGCAGCGATCCGTCCGCTGTTGCGCACCGAGGTCAAGGAGCCGCGGGTGCTGCGCTTCGATCCATCCAGCCGCGCCATCTGGTCGCTGGCGGTGCTCCCGGAGGCCAAGGCGATGAGCACCGCCGGGCCGCCCCAAGGTGCGAAGGCCCCCTCGGGGGGCAGCGCCGCGGCCCCGGCCGCAAGCGTGGGGGCTGGTTTAACCGCAGTCGAACTGACCAACTGGTCGGACCAGGTGCTCAGGAAGCGGCTGGAGAACGTGCGCGGAGTCGGCTCGGTGACACTGGTCGGAGGCACCCGGCGCGAGGTCAACATCTACCTGAACCCGGCGGCGCTGGAAGCGCAGGGCGTCACGGCCGATCAGGTGGTGACCGCCGTGCGCAGCGAAAACCAGGACCTGCCGATCGGCACGGTGCGCTCGCTGGCGCAGGAACGCTCGGTCCAGATCGGGGCTCGCATGCAGCGCCCCGAGGACTTCGGCAAGATCATCGTCGCGCGCAAGGGCACCGGGTCGGCGGCGGCCCCGGTGCGCGTGGAGCAGGTGGCGCGGGTCAGCGACGGCGCCCAGGAACTGGAGTCGCTGGCGCTCTACAACGGTGAGCGCACGCTGCTGCTGACGGTGCAGAAGGCGCAGGACGAGAACACGATCCAGGTCGTCGACGGCCTGAACAAGACGCTCGCCGAAATGAAAGACCAGCTGCCGCCAGGCGTGCGGCTGCAGCCGATCCTGGACGGGTCGCGGCCGATCCGGGTGGCGGTGGACAACGTGCGCCGCACGCTGTTCGAGGGCGCGCTGCTGACGGTGCTGATCGTTTTCCTGTTCCTGAACTCCTGGCGTTCCACGGTGATCACAGGGCTGACCCTGCCGATCGCGCTGATCGGCACCTTCGCTTTCATGGACGCGTTCGGTTTCTCGATCAACATGATCACGCTGATGGCGCTGTCGCTGTGCGTCGGCCTGCTGATCGACGACGCCATCGTGGTGCGCGAGAACATCGTGCGCCACGTGAAGATGGGCAAGGCGCCCTACCAGGCCTCGCTGGACGGCACCCAGGAGATCGGGCTGGCGGTGCTGGCCACAACCTTCTCGATCGTCGCGGTGTTCCTGCCGATCGGCTTCATGGGCGGCATCATCGGCAAGTTCTTCCACGAGTTCGGCGTGACCATCGTCGCCGCCGTGCTGATCTCGATGTTCGTCAGCTTCACGCTGGACCCGATGCTGTCGTCGATCTGGCACGACCCGAGCATTCTCGGAACGCCCGGCAACGGCCGCAAGAGCTGGTACGACCGCTCCATCGGCCGCGTGACCGGCTGGTTCGAGCGCGCCACCGAATCGTTGGCGCAGGGCTACCAGGCGATCCTGCGCTGGTCGCTGGCGCACAAGCTGGTGACGGTGGCCGTGGCGGTGGCGATCTTCGTCACCAGCCTGTTCATGGTGCCCCTGCTCGGTACCGAGTTCGTGCCCAAGGCCGACTTCTCGGAAACCTCGCTCAACTTCTACACGCCGGTCGGCTCCTCGCTCGAGGTCACCGAGGCCAAGGCCCGGCAGGTCGAGGCGATCGTGCGCGAGTTCCCGGAAGTGCGCTACACGCTCGCCACCATCAACACCGGCAACGCGGCCGGCAAGATCTACGCGTCGGTGTACGTGCGGCTGGTCGACCGCAAGCAACGCAGCCGCAGCGTCGACCAGCTTTCCAGCGTGCTGCGCGCGCGCCTGCAGCAGGTGCCGGGCATCACGGTGACCCACGTCGGCCTGCTCGATTCCGTCGGCGGCGGCAAGCTGGTGGAGTTCTCGTTGCAGGGGCCGGACTTGAAGGAGCTCGAACGGCTGGCAAGCCTGGTCGGAGAACGCCTGCGGTCGATCCCGGGCCTGGTCGACCTCGACTCCAGCGTGAAGCCGGGCAAGCCGGTGCTCGAAGTCGACGTGCGACGCGACGCCGCATCGGACCTCGGGCTGTCGGTGGCGCAGATCGCCAGCGCCCTGCGCACCCTGGTGGCGGGCCAGACCGTGGGCAACTGGCGCGCCCCGGACGACCAGACCTACGACGTCAACGTCCGGCTTGCGCCCGATGCGCGCAATGCGCCGCAAGACCTGGAGCGGCTGCCGTTCGCCATCGGCAGCAACGCCGACGGCAGCGCCCGGATCGTGCGCCTGAACCAGTTGGCGTCGGTGCGGGAATCGACCGGCGCCAACCAGATCAACCGGCGCGACCTGGCCCGCGAAGTGTCGATCAATGCCAATGTCGAAAACCGTTCCGCCGGCGAAGTGTCGAGCGACATCCGGACCCGGCTGGAGGGCATCAGCTTTCCGCCCGGCTACCGCTACCAGTTCAGCGGTTCGACCCGCAACATGGCCGAATCGTTCGGCTACGCGCTGTCGGCGCTGGCGCTGGCGGTGATCTTCATCTACATGATCCTGGCCAGCCAGTTCAAGAGCTTCCTGCAACCGCTGGCGCTGATGACGGCATTGCCGCTGACGCTGATCGGCGTGGTGCTGGCGCTGCTGCTGTTCCGCTCGACGCTGTCGATGTTCTCGGTGATCGGGGTCGTCATGCTGATGGGGCTGGTGACCAAGAACGCGATCCTGCTGATCGACTTCGCGATCCGTTCGCGCGAACCAACGTTGTGGCCGGACGGTTCAGTCAAGGAGCCGGGCATGGAGCGCACCGAGGCGCTGCTGCACGCGGCGCGGGTGCGCCTGCGGCCGATCCTGATGACCACGCTGGCGATGATCTTCGGCATGGTGCCGCTGGCGTTCGCGCTGACCGAAGGCTCGGAGCAGCGCGCGCCGATGGGCCAGGCCGTGATCGGCGGAGTGATCACCTCGTCGCTGCTGACATTGGTGGTGGTGCCGGTGGTGTACTGCTACCTGGACGACCTGGCCGGCTGGTTGCGGCGCCGGTGGGGCGGCGCCCGCCAGCCGGGCGGCGGTGGCGGGACAGTCGCGCCGGTGGCGGCCTCTAAAATCGACGGCTTGTCCTGACTGTTGCCCGGAACCCGCCCATGACCCAACCCGCCGACCTCGAGCACGCCCGCTTCAACATGATCGAGCAGCAGATCCGGCCCTGGGACGTGCTGGACCAGGACATCCTGCAACTGCTGTCGCTGGTGCGGCGCGAAGATTTCGTCCCGCCAGCCCACCGCGGCCTGGCTTTCGTCGACATGGAGATCCCGTTGCTGGGCAGCGAGGATGAAGCGATGCGGCTGGGTCACTGCATGCTGGCGCCCAAGGTCGAAGCGCGGCTGTTGCAGGACCTCAAGCTCAAGCCGGCGGACAAGGTGCTGGAAATCGGCGCCGGTTCCGGCTACATGGCGGCGCTGCTGGCCCAGCGCGCCGGCCGCGTGATCTCGCTCGAAATCGAGCCTCGGCTGGCGCGGATGGCCAGCGAAAACCTGCAGCGCGCCGGCGTTGCCAATGCGCAAGTGCGGCAGGCCGATGGCGCCACCGTGCTGCCGGCCGAAGGGCCGTTCGACGCGATCCTGATGAGCGGGTCGGTGGCCGAGGTGCCGCAGCGGCTGCTGGAGCAGCTCAAGGTCGGCGGCCGTCTGGCAGCGATCGTCGGCATGGCGCCGGTGATGCGCGCCAACTTCATCACCCGGACTGCGCAGGGCAGCTATTCGACGGCCCAGCCCTGGGACACGCTGGCGCCGCGGCTGCTGCACTTCCCCGAGCCGTCGCGGTTCCGGTTCTAGGAGCGCACCGATGATCGACCAGGTCCGGCCTTCCGGCCTCGCTGCCTGGATCCAGGCCCAGTCCGGAGTCGCCGTGGTGCTGGACGTGCGCGAGCCGGTCGAACTTCGAGCCGCGAGCATCCAGGCCCAGGGGTTCGAGCTGGTCACGATCCCGATGAACGAGATCCCGGCACGCCTGGCCGAACTCGACCCGACGCGGCCGGTGGCCTGCCTGTGCCATCACGGCGCCCGCAGCCAGCGGGTCGCGTTGTACCTCGCCAGCAACGGTTTCGACCAGCTTGCCAACATTGCCGGGGGGATCGACGCCTGGTCGATGGAGCGCGACCCGGGGGTTCCGCGATACTGACGAGCACACGACAACAAGAATCCCGAGGACGGACATGACAGTACTGCGGCTTCTCCCCCTGACAGCAGCCCTGGCCGCGGTGTTCTGCCCGGCCGCGCGCGCGGAAAGCCTGCTCGAGCTGTACCAGCTGGCGCGCGGGTACGACGGCGCCTGGCAGTCGGCGAAAGCCCAGTACGACGCCAACCTGTTCCGCGCCGCGCAGGCCAAGGCCGGGGTGCTGCCGACCGCCAACCTGGCCGCCGGCGCGACCCGCTCCCGCTTCGAGGTCAACAATCCCGAAGTGGAACGCGGCTTCGGCACCCAGAACGCCAGCCTCACTGCCTCGCAGCCGCTGTACCGGCCGGCCAACCTGGCCGTCTTCGAGCAAGGCAAGCGGCAGGTCGAGCTGGCGCAAGCTGTGCTCACAACCGCCGGGCAGGACCTGATCATCCGGGTCAGCCAGGCCTACTTCGACGTGCTCGCCGCGCAGGACACGCTGGCTTTCGTGCGGGCCCAGAAGACCGCCGTCGCCGAGCAGCTGGCCTCCGCCAAACGCAATTTCGAGGTCGGCACTTCCACCATCACCGACACCCGCGAGGCGCAGGCCCGCTACGACCTGGTGATCGCCCAGGAGATCGCGGCCGAGAACGATCTGCGGGTCAAGCGGCTGGCGCTGGACACGCAGGTCGGAAAGACCGACGTCCAGCCCAACCCGCTGCCGGTGCCGCACTCGGTGCCGCCGCCGCAACCGCCCGATGTCAACGCCTGGGTCGAGCAAGCGGAGCAGAACAGCCCGGCGATCCAGCAGGCGCGCAGCAATGTGGAGATCGCGCAACTGGAAACCGAACGGGCCAAGGCCGGTCACAAGCCGACCGTCGACCTGACCGCAACCTACAACATCACTCGCAACCAGAACGGCAGCGCCCAGTCGGCGCTGGCGTCCCGCAGCGGCAGTGCCAACGTCGGCGTGGCGTTCAACCTGCCGCTGTTCGCCGGCTTCTCGGTCCAGAACCGGATCCGCGAAACGCTGGCGCTGGAGGAGCGGGCCCAGGCCGACCTCGAGACCACGCGGCGCAACGTCGCGCAGGCCACGCGCAGCGCGTACTTCGGCGTTGTTTCGGGCCAGGGACAGGTGCGGGCGCTGGAAGCCGCCGAAGCCTCCAGCCAGAGCGCGCTGGAAGCCAACCGCCTGGGCTACCAGGTGGGCGTGCGCATCAACATCGACGTGCTCAATTCGCAGAGCCAGCTGTTCCAGACCAAACGCGACCTGGCGCTGGCGCGCTACAACGTGCTGCTCGGCCACCTCAAGCTGCGGCAGGCCAACGGCACCCTGACGCCGGACGACCTGGCGCAGCTCAACGCGCTGCTGACGCGGTAGCCGCTAGCGCCGGCTCAGTCGGTGCGCGGCTGCGACCCGCCAGCC
>JAJAZH010000141.1 GCA_026785815.1 Ramlibacter sp.
GCGCTCAGCCGACAGGTGCGGCTGCTCGAAGTGGAGCTGCGGCAGAACCTGCTGGTGCGCAACGGCCGCGGCGCGCTGCCGACCGAGGCCGGCAAGCTGCTGCTCGAACACGGCCGCGGCATCCTGCACCAGGTCGAGCGTGCGCGCGAAGAACTGGGGCGCATCCGCGGCGCCCTGGCCGGCCGCGTCGCCATCGGCCTGCCGCCCAGCGTGGCCAAGGTGCTGGCGGTGCCGCTGATCCGCGAGTGCCGCAAGCGCATGCCCGAGGCCACCCTGTCCATCAGCGAAAGCCTGTCGCTCGGCATGCAGGAGTCGCTGGCCAGCGGCTGGATATCGCCCTGCTCTACAACGCCGCGCCGGCGCCGGAGATCGAGTTGACGCCGCTGCTGGAAGAGACCCTGTTCCTGGAGCAGCGCAAGCCATCCGGCGTGCCGGCGCTCAAGAGTCGGACAGCGATCTCGCTCCGCGACGTGGCGGCGCTGCCGCTGGTGATCCCGACCCGTCCCAACGCCTTGCGCA
Organism: Ramlibacter sp.; assembly: GCA_026785815.1. Lineage (GTDB taxonomy): Bacteria > Pseudomonadota > Gammaproteobacteria > Burkholderiales > Burkholderiaceae_C > Ramlibacter. Next base: position 520 of record JAJAZH010000141.1, read on the forward strand.
TGCTGGTCGAGACCGAGATGGCGAACCTGGGCTGCCACCCCCGCATCGCGCTCGAAATCGACGGCGTGGCGGCGATTCTCGACCTGGTCGCCGATGGCGCCGGCAGCGCCGTGCTGTCGCGTCATGCTGCCGCGCGCCCATATCGCCCGCGAGATCGGTCGCTGGCAGCCGGTGATCGGCTCCGGGCGGGTCAAGGCCGATTGACAGTTCCCAGTCCAGCGGCGTTGACGAGAGGCATGGATCCCGGCTCGAGGCCGGGATGACAGCTCGACTTGCTTTCTGGGCGCCAGCTATGTCTTGGGCCGCGAATGCGCAATCAAGCGATCCGCGTAGTCCTGCCAGAGCGCATCCGGACCCAAGCCGTCGAACACGCCGTCGCGCGCGCAATCGGCAACCCACTGTTGCTTGTCGGCGGTCGCAGCGGCCATCGACGGCTCGGAGCCGGCTTCGCGCACGGTGTTGGCGGCTTCGCGCATCTCCTCGGCGCGGCGCTTGCCGTGCTGCACCACGCGGCTGAAGAAATAGCCGCCCTGCTGCTCCCAGTCGATCGACGGGAAGGTCTCCTGCAGCGTCGGCAGCACATGGGCCTCGACCCCGTACTTGCGGGCGGTGGTGTAGCTTTCGATCACCAGCGCTTCCAGTCCCTTGATCATCACGCTGCGGCACATCTTGATGGCGCTCGCGACGCCGAGCCTTTCGCTCACCGCCCGGGCATCCATGTCCCAGCCATTGAGCAATTCCGCCAGCTGCGCCGCCTGGGCGCCGCCCAGCAGCATTGGCACCCGGATGCCGTAGGGCGGCACCGACGTCATCACCCCGGCCTCCACATAATCCGCGCCCTGCGCGTCGATCGCCGCGGCCGCCTGCTGCTTGGTTGCGGGCGAGGCCGAGTTGAGGTCCAGGAACACGCTGCCGGCGCGGATGAATTTTGCGGCTTCCTGTGCCACGGTCAGCGTGTTGGATGCGGTCACGGCAGAGATGACCAGGTCACTGGCCTCGCACAGTTCGCGCATCGAGCCGTGGGCGGTGACACCGAGCCGCGCACAGCGTTCGAGCTCCAGGTTGCGGGTCGCCGGGTCAACGAACTTCAGGTCCCAGGCGCCCATCGCGCTGACACCACGCTTGTCCTTCAGCCCGCTGGTGAAAGTCTTGCCGACCTCGCCATGGCCGATCAGGCCGATGCGTTGCAGATTCATCCCGCTCTCCTTGGCCAACCCGGCCCGATGGTTCTATTGACGGGCAATTTTCGCCTGGGCGATCACTTCGTTCCAGCGCCGGACTTCGCTCGCCATCAACGCGCCGAGCTGCTCGGGCGAACTGCCCTGGGCCGCGAGATTGAGTTCCGACAGCCGCTTGCCGACCTCGGGATACGCCACCGCAGCCTGTACCTCTCGCGACAGGCGCGCGACGATCTCGGGCGGTGTCCGGGCCGGAACGGCCAGGCCATTCCACGACGCCGCCTTGAAGCCTGCCAGCGCACCGCCCGATTCCCGCGCTGCCGGCACATCGGGCAACTGCGGCGCGCGCCGCTCGCCCAGCACCGCCAGCGGCCGCAAGGCCCGGGACGCGATCTGCGGCATCAGCGGCCCCAGGATGTCGACGCCAGCATCGATCTGCCCGCCCCGCAGCGCGGTGATCACCGGCGGCGTGCCGTTGAAAGGCACCACCTGCGCGTCGATGCCGGCGCTGATCCTGAACCACTCGGCCGCCAGGTTCTGGGTGGTGCCGACGTTCGGCGTGCCGATGTTCAGCTTGCCCGGATTGGCCCGGGCATAGGCCAGCAGTTCGGCCAGGGTCTTGAAGCGGCCATCCTCGGCCACCACCAGCGCCAGGTCGAAACTCGCCAGCATCGAGACCCAGGCGAAATCCTTGAGCGTGTCGAACGGCAGCGCCTTGAACAGGGCCGCGCTCACCGCCGTTCCGCTCGACACCAGCAACAGCGTGTGGCCATCGGGTTCGGCCCTGGCGACCAGCTCACCGGCGACCACGCCGCCGGCGCCCGGCCGGTTGTCGATGACCACGCTTTGTCCCAGGCTGACCGCCAGTCGCTGGGCGACGGTGCGCGCCGTCAGGTCGGCGGCGCCACCAGCCGCGTTCGGCACGACGATCCGCAACGGTTTGGATGGAAAGCCGGCCTGGGCGGATGCCGTCAGCGGCAACCACGCACCGGTTCCGATGGCGGCTGCGGCCGCCAGCACATGTCTTCTGCGATGCATGGTCTTAAGCGGGCGCCGCCCAGTATTTTTTCCAGCAGTTCGGGATTGTCGCGCAGGGACTGCGCCGGCTCCGAATGCACGACGGTGCCGCGGTCCAGCACCAGCGCCATGTCGGACACGGCGAGCACGGCATGACGCTGGCGATGCTGCGGCTTCTCCAGCACCGTGCACGGCAACAACATCGCGGTCGAGGCGCAGCGCAACAAGCTGCGGCTGGTGATCGAGACGGCGCAGGAGGTCTGGGGCGGCGCCTGAGGGGCGATCGACGCCTGCAGCGCAAGCGCTATCGCAACAACTCGTGCGTTGCCGTCTTCGCGGCCTTCCTGTCCAGCGTGAGAACCGGCGAGAAGCCCGCTGCACGCGCGCGCACCGCGAGCAGATAGTCCGAGAAGTCCGCTGGGCCTTGCGCATGCAGGGCCAACGCCTCCCGCACCAGGGCGGGCGACTCCAGTTTGAGCTGCCCGTGCGCCACCAGGGCCGCCAGCGCAAGAGCCACCTCCTCGCGGGCATAACCATAGCTGCGCTCGAGCACCCACGCCAGCTCGCACAGCACCACATGATCAACGTAAGCCGGCGATTGGGCCGTGGCGTGCGTGCGCAGCCAGGCCTCGACCTTTGCCGCCTGGCGGCGATCGTCGTTGGTCAGCAACCGAACCAGCAGGTTGGTGTCCAGCGCCCTCACTTTTCCTTCACCTTGCCGCCATGTTTGGCACCCAGGTGCGCAGCCACGCCGTCGTCCATCTGCTCCACGGTCAGGGCGCGCGCAGGCCGGGCCAGCAGGCCTCGCAGCGGCTTGCCCGGCGCCGCCGGTTTGCGCTTGAGGACGATGGTGTCGGCATCGAGCACCGTCACCAGCAACTGGTCACCCGCCTCCAGGCCCAGGCGCGCCCTCACCGGCCCTGGCAGCGTCATCTGGCCCTTCGAAGTGAGTGTGGCGTGCATGAACTTTCCTTACTTTTTGGTAAGGAGAGCATAGCATCCCAACCGGCGGCCGGCCAGACGACGCTGCCTGCCGCCGACCGCGCCGCAGCGGACGTAAGCGGCGATCGGCTCCGCGGCGCCGGGCTGCTAGCGCGGCGGGCTGAAAGCCTTGCGCGCCTGCGCCACCGCCTTGCGGGTGGCGCGGCCTTCGCGGCGAGCTTTCTTGTGGTCATGAGAGATGTAAGTTGCCCTCGATCGGCACCAAGGCGGCGCCGGTACGGGATGACGAGCGCCGCGCCGGCCAGGGCGAATTGCCGTGATGATTCACGCGCCGACACGGCAGCCTCGTCATGGATGCCGGGTCAAGCCCGGCATGACAACTACCTCCCCTAGCGCTGGGTCTTGTCCTTGGCGTTCTGCGCCTCGATCCGCTCGCGCGCCTCCTGCCAGTCGGTGTCGCTCCAGTTGCGCAGCTCGTAGAAGTTGCCGCCGCTGGCCAGCGCATTGCCGCCGTCCATCATGATGCTCTGGCCGGTCAGCCAGTCGCAGTGGCCGGGCGCCATCAGGAAAGTGGCCAGGTTCTGTAGCTCGCTCATCAGCCCGGGCCGCGCCATCGGGTTGCCTGCGATGCTGCGCGCGCCCGGCTGCTCGCCCGGGTTGAGCCGCTTGCTCATGCCTTCGGTCGGAATCTCGCCGGGGCCGACCGCGTTCAGGCGGACACCGAACTTCGCCCACTCGACCGCCAGCGATTTGGTCATCACCTCGATGCCGGCCTTGCTCATCGCCGACGGCACCACGTAAGGCGAGCCATTGTCGACCCAGGTGACGATGATGCTCATGACGTTTCGAAACGGCTGCCCGCGTTGCCAGCCACCGGCCCTGGCATCGGCGACCCAGCGCTTGCCCACCGCCTGCGTGACGTAGAAGGTGCCGTGAAAGACGATGTTGGCGATGGCGTCGAAGGCCCGCGGCGACAGGCTTTCGGTCGGTGCGATGAAATTGCCGGCCGCGTTGTTGACCAGCCCGGTGATGCCGCCGCCCTGCCACAGCGACTCCACCATCTCCTCGACCTGCTGCGCGATCCGGATGTCGACGCCGAAGGTGTCGATCCGACGACCGGGAAATTTCTCGCGCCAGGCCTGCGCGGTGTCGTCGCAGACCGACTTGCGGCGGCCGCAGATCGCGACGTCGGCGCCCAGCGCCAGGAACTGCTCGGCCATCGCCTGGCCCAGGCCGGTGCCGCCGCCGGTCACGAGAATGCGCTGGCCTTGCATGACATCCGGCTTGAACATGGCGCTCTCCAGGTTGTGGAAGCCGCAGTCTAGGCCGCCGCGCCGCCCTGCGCCCCTTTTTTCCGCCCCGCCGCTTAGAATTTAAGCACCCGTTGAGGGCCACGCCGGTGCAAACGCACGGCGGGACCTCCGGTTATTTTTTTGCCCAGGCCCGCGACCATGCAGACAAGAAAAACAGCAGCGCTCCTCGTCCTGCGCCGGACAGTGGCGGCGATCCTTGCGCTTGCCACCGCGTTGCCCGCCTGGCCCCAGCCGGCCAGCACGGCGGCAGGACGAGCCCAGCCGGTCCGCCTGCGGCTGGCGTCCAGCCTGTGCACCAGCATGACCGGGGCCGTACTCACGAGCCAGCAGGTTCCGCCGCTCCAGTCGTCATCGACCGACAGCGGTGCCAACTAGGTGCTGGCGGTCCGGATGCAGCGCGAGCGCGACGACTATTTCGCCCGGCTGGAAGGGATCGCCCCATTCAACGGCCTGTACCTGTCGGGCACCAGCGAC